>NZ_JAAGPK010000200.1:0-12843 GCF_017104685.1 Burkholderia sp. Tr-20355
TGCGCGGCGGCACGCTGCGCTGGCGCGACGCCCAGCACGACGCGCCGGAGCTCGTGCTGTCCGGCATCCGGCTCGCGGTGCTCAACAGCGGCCGCGTGCACAAGGCCGCGCTGCAGGCGCCCGCGAACGGCACGCTGCTGCTCGGTCCGCTCGATTTCCGCGCGCGCTTCAGACACAAGCCGCTCGCGCCGATCGGCAAGCCGTCGAACTGGACCGGCGACGCGTACCTGTCGACGGGCCCCGTCGACCTGCAGACGCTGACGCGCTACCTCGACGTGCCGCTGACGATTCACGCGGGCCGGATCGACAATGCGATCTGGGCGACCTTCGGCGACGGCCACCTGCGCGCCGCGGGCGGCGACCTGCAGGGCGCCGACGTCGCGCTGCGGGTGCGCCCGACGCAGCCGCGGCTCGACGTGCCGACGGTCGGCTTCGGCTGGGACATGGTGCTCGACGCCGGTCACGACTACACGCTGCACCTGACGCGCTTCAACGCGGAGCTCGGCCAGCCGCCGCTGCCGGACGGCACGCCGCTCGCGCGTTCGCTCGCGCTGTCGACGCTGACGGCGCGCTACCGCGTGCCGACCGCGACGCAGGGCCAGCTGATCAGCGTCGTGGGCGACCGCGTCGATCTCGGCATCCTCAGCGAGTTCATCCGCGGGCTGCCGCTGCCGGCGCGCCTGCGCAACGAGCTGATCAAGATCGACCCGCGCGGGATGGTGTCGAACTATCACATCGAGGTCGAGCGCGCGAAACCCGCGCGGCCCGACCTCGCCGACGAAGAGCGGCGCATGGGCGCCGCGCCGATCGTCCGCTACCGCTTCCTCGGCGATCTGCAGGGCATCAGCTTCGCGGCCCAGGAGCCGCCGCCCGGACTCTCGCCGCGCGGCCACCCGCGCGCCGGCTGGCCGGGCATCGAGAACCTGTGGGGCCGCGTCGACGCGAACGAAACGGGCGGCAACGCGCATTTCGACACGGTCCAAGCGGCCGTCACCGTGCCCGGCGAATTCGACGAGCCGCGCCTGACGTTCGACCGGCTGCGCGGCAACGCAAAATGGACGATCACGCCCGCGCCCGGCGAGAAACACGCGCGCGTCGACGTATCGCTGCCCGACCTGCTCGTGTCGAACCCCGATGCCGAAATCGCGGTGTCGGGCTCGTACTCGAACCCCGGCCACGGCCGCGGCACGCTCGACCTGCGCGCCGATTTCGCGCGCGCGTCGGTGGCGCGCATTCCGCGCTACCTGCCGACCGGGATGTCCGAGCACCTGCGCGACTATCTCGGCCACGCGCTGCAGGACGGCAAGGTAACCAAGGGCGCGTCGATCGTCGCGCGCGGCCCGCTCGAGAAATTCCCGTTCGAGCACGAGCCGGACGCCGGCGTGTTCCATATCGTCGCGCCGTTCACCGGCGGGCGCTTCGAGCCGACGCCCTACCCGCCGCGCAAGCTCGCGAACGGCACGCCGAGCGTCTGGCCCGCGCTCGACGGAATCGACGGCGTGTTCGAGCTCAAGCAGAACAAGCTGCGCTTCGACATCGACCGCGCGCACTACAAGCGCGTCGCGCTCACGAAGGTCGCGGGCCGCATCGACGATCTCGGCAATCCGTCGCACTCGCCGCTGATCATCGACGGCCATGCGCAGGGCCCGCTCGCCGACCTGATCGATTACGCGGACAACAGCTCGCTCGGCACGATGAGCGGCCATATCGGCCAGCGGATCGACGCGCAGGGGCCGGCATCGCTCGGGCTCAAGATCACGATTCCGCAGCACGTCGCGCATCCGCATACGCACGTCGAAGGCGCGCTCGCGTTCGGCGGCAACACGCTGTCGACCAGCGGCGTGCCGCCGCTGTCGGCGCTGCGCGGCAGCGTCCGCTTCACCGAGGCCGGCGCGTCGCTGCACGGCCTGTCGGGGCGGTTCCTCGGCGGCCCGGTGCGCGCGAACGGCAACTTCCGGTCGCACGGCCCGTACACGGTGGACGTCGACGGTCGCCTCGCGCTCGACGCCGCACGCGGCCTGAACCTGCACGGCGCGGCCGCCGCGCTGCTCGAGCACGTGGTCGGCGACGCGCCGTACAAGGTCGCCGTGCGCGGCGCGCCGGGCCGCCTGCCCGACATCCACGCGCAATCCGACCTGACCGGCGTGGCGCTGAATTTCCCCGCGCCGTTCGCGAAGCCGGCCGGCACGCCGATGCCGTTCAGCTTCACGCTGCAGCCGGCGCCGCAGGCGGACGGCAAGCGCCTCGAACATGCCGACCTGACGCTCGGCCCGGTGTCCGCGACCTACCTGCTCGACGCGACGCGCGGCCAGCCGCTGCGCGCGGTGCGCGGCGCGATGGGCATCCACCGGATGCCCGACATGCCGCAGGACGGCGTGAGCGCGGCCGTCGACGTCGGCGAACTGGACGCCGACGCGTGGCTCGCGCTCGCCCACACGCTGCAGCCCGACACGCCGCGCGCACCGGAGCCGCAGGGCGCGCCGCGCGTCGATTTCGCGAGCTTCGCGCCGAAGCGCTTCGCGCTCCACTTCGGCACGCTGAAACTGCTCAAGCGCAACTGGGAAAACGTGATCGTCGGCGCGTCGCACGTCGACGATCTCTGGCAGGCGAACATCGCGTCGAACCAGGTATCGGGCTACCTGTCGTGGGCGCCGGGCGGCGGCCACAACGGCGCGGGCGTGCTGAATGCGCGCCTCGCGAAGCTCGTGGTGCCGCAGAGTTCGCAGCACGACCTCGTCGGCCGCGCGATGAACCTGCCGACGCCGACCGACCGCCCGATGCCGTCGATCGACCTGATCGTCGACCAGGTCGTCGCGCGCGACCACGACATCGGCCGTCTCGTCGTCAACGCGCGCAACATCGACGAAGACGGCACGCCCGTGTGGCAGCTCGACAAGCTGGAGCTGTCGAACCCGGCCGCGAAGCTCACGGCGACCGGCAACTGGCGCACGTCGCGCCGCGCGCTCGCCCGCGGCGCCGACGAAAGCGAAGCGCCGCGCCGCAGCGTGTTCGATTTCAAGCTCGCCATCGACGACGCCGGCGCGCTGCTCGATCGCGTCGGCCTGCCGCGCACGCTCGAGCGCGGCCACGGCACGGTGACGGGCAAGGTCGGCTGGCGCGGCGGTCCGACCGCGGTCGACTTCCCGACGTTCGGCGGCCAGGTCGCGCTCGATCTCGAACACGGCCAGATCCTGAAGGTCGATCCGGGCGCGGCCAAACTGCTCGGCGTGCTGAGCCTGCAGAGCCTCGCACGCTTCCTGACGCTGAACTTCCGCGACGTCATCGGCAAGGGCCTGCCGTTCGACAAGATCACCGGCACGAGCCGGATCTCGAACGGGATCGCGCGCACCGACGATTTCTCGATGATGACGGGGCCCGCCAACGTCACCGTACGCGGCGCGGTCGATCTCGGCACCGAGACGCAGGACCTCCATGCGCACGTCGCGCCGAAAATCAGCGCGGGTGCGGCCGCGATCGGGGCGGCCGTCATCAACCCGCTGCTCGGCGTCGGCGTGCTGGCCGCGAACTACGCGCTGTCGGAGACGCTGTCGCGCGCATTCGCGCTCGACTACGCGATCACCGGCTCGTGGGCGCACCCGCACATCGAGCGGGTGCGGGGCGATCAGGGTAAGATGAATCACGGTCCGGCCGATCCGGCGCATCCGGGTCAGTGAGCCGATGGCGCCGGGCCGCACCCCATTTATGACGCAACCGATCCCGCGATGACCGACCACACCCGTTCCGCCACACCCTTCCGGGTCGCCGCGCTGCAGATGGTGAGCACGCCGGACGTCACACGCAATCTCGCCGAAGCGGGCCGCCTGATCGCGGAAGCCGCCGGCGAAGGCGCGCAGCTCGTATTGCTGCCCGAATATTTCTGCTTCATGGGCCACCGCGACACCGACAAGCTCGCGCTCGCCGAACCGTACCGGGACGGCCCGATCCAGCGCTTCCTCGCGGACGCCGCGCGCCGCCACGGCATCTGGGTGATCGGCGGCACGCTGCCGCTGAAGGCGCCCGAGCCCGATCGCGTGCTGAACACGACGCTCGTATTCGATCCGTCCGGCAGCGAAGCCGCGCGCTACGACAAGATCCACCTGTTCAACTTCGAGAAAGGCGACGAATCGTTCGACGAGGCCCGCACGATCCGCGCGGGCGACACGGTCGTCGCGTTCGACGCGCCGTTCGGGCGGGTCGGCCTGTCGGTCTGTTACGATCTTCGCTTTCCGGAGCTGTATCGCCGGATGGGCGACTGCGCGCTGATCGTCGTTCCGTCGGCATTTACGTATACGACGGGCCGCGCGCACTGGGAAACGCTGCTGCGCGCGCGGGCCGTCGAGAACCAGTGCTACGTGCTCGCGGCCGCGCAGGGCGGCAAGCACGAGAACGGCCGGCGCACCTGGGGCCACAGCATGCTGATCGATCCGTGGGGCGAGATCGTCGCGGTCAGCGATGTCGGCGCCAGCGTCGTGCCCGGCACGATCGATCCGCAACGCATTGCCGAGGTGCGCCAGAGCCTGCCCGCATGGCGGCACCGCGTACTGACCTGAATCCGCTGCGCCGCTTGAAACGCCGCGCGGCCCACCCATCTGCCCAGCAGCACCCGACAACTTTTTGAGAACCCCCGATATCCGCATGAACATCATCGAACCCGGCATCCGCAACCTCGCGCTGGCGAAGGACATCCTGCTCACGCCGTACGGCCTCGACGAAAGCCTGCTCACGCGCACGATCGCCGACATCTTCACGCATCGCGTCGACTACGCGGACCTGTACTTCCAGGCGACCCGCAGCGAAGCGTGGAGCCTCGAGGAAGGCATCGTCAAATCGGGCAGCTTCAGCATCGACCAGGGCGTCGGCGTGCGCGCGGTCGCGGGCGACCGCACCGCGTTCGCGTACTCGGACGACCTGTCGCCGGAGGCGATCGCGCAAGCCGCTGCCGCCACCAAGGCGATCGCGGCAGCCGGCGGCGGCCGCCAGAAGATCAAGGCGGCCAGCTCGCTGAAGGGCATCTCGGGCCGCGACCTGTACCTGCCGTCCGATCCGCTCGCGTCGCTCGACGCGACGGCCAAGGTCAAGCTGCTCGAGCGCATCGAGCAGATGGCGCGCGGGCGCGACCCGCGCGTCACGCAGGTGATGGCCGGCCTCGCCGGCGAATACGACGTCGTGCTGGTCGCACGCAGCGACGGCGCGCTCGCCGCCGACATCCGCCCGCTCGTGCGCGTGTCGGTCACGGTGATCGCCGAGCAGAACGGCCGCCGCGAAATCGGCTCCGGCGGCGGCGGCGGCCGCTTCGACTACGGCTACTTCACCGACGAAGTCCTGTCGCGCTACGTCGACGACGCCGTGCATGCGGCGCTCGTCAACCTCGACGCGCGCCCCGCGCCGGCCGGCGCGATGACGGTCGTGCTCGGGCCGGGCTGGCCGGGCGTGCTGCTGCACGAAGCGATCGGCCACGGCCTCGAAGGCGACTTCAACCGCAAGGGCTCGTCCGCATTCGCCGGCCGGATCGGCGAGCAGGTCGCGGCCAAGGGCGTGACGGTGGTCGACGACGGCACGCTGCCGAACCGCCGCGGCTCGCTGAACATCGACGACGAAGGCAACCCGACGCAGTGCACGACGCTGATCGAGGACGGCATCCTGAAGGGCTACATCCAGGACACGCTGAACGCACGCCTGATGAAGATGCCGGTCACGGGCAACGCGCGGCGCGAATCGTACGCGGCGCTGCCGATGCCGCGCATGACCAACACGTACATGCTGAACGGCGACAAGGATCCGCAGGAAATCATCGCGTCGGTGAAGAACGGCCTGTACGCGGTGAACTTCGGCGGCGGCCAGGTCGACATCACGAACGGCAAGTTCGTGTTCTCGGCGTCCGAGGCGTACATGATCGAAAACGGCAAGATCACCTACCCGGTGAAGGGCGCGACGCTGATCGGCAGCGGCCCCGAATCGCTGAAGTACGTGAGCATGATCGGCAACGACATGTCGCTCGACACGGGCGTCGGCGTGTGCGGCAAGGAAGGCCAGAGCGTGCCGGTCGGCGTCGGCCAGCCGACCCTGCGGATCGACAAGATGACGGTCGGCGGTACGGCATAACCGCATCGCGACGCAGACAATCCGCGCATTTCGGGTGAAACGCGCGGATTGTCCGCATTTTTGACCGCTGCCGGTTGCCAGCCGCCCGGCGACGCGGTATAAATTCCGAATCAACTTTTTTGACGAACCCCATTCCCGTCATGTCCGCCAAGTTTTACTTTTACTTTTTTTGGTATCTCAGACCGCTGGCGGATCGAGAGGGTTGATGGCGCGTAAAGCGCAACCGAAATTCCCGAAAAAACCGCCGGCGAACCCGGCGGTTTTTTTTCGCCCTTCGCCACCCGGTCGCCGCCGCAGCGGTCCCGCGGCCCCCGACCGAAATCACTGAATCGCTTGAATTGATGAATCCGCCGCACGCCCACTGATCGAACGGCGCCCGGAACCTAGGAGAAACAGCATGCCCCCGCACAATACCGACGACGTCCGCATTCGCGAACTCAAGGAACTGACGCCGCCCGCCCACCTGATCCGCGAATTCGCGTGCTCCGAAGCCGCGTCCGAGCTGATCTACAACTCGCGCCAGTCGATGCACCGCATCCTGCACGGGATGGACGACCGGCTGATCGTCGTCATCGGGCCGTGCTCGATCCATGACACGACGGCGGCGATCGAATACGCGGGCCGGCTCGTGAAGGAGCGCGAGCGCTTCAAGGGCGAACTGGAAGTCGTGATGCGCGTGTACTTCGAGAAGCCGCGCACGACGGTCGGCTGGAAGGGGCTCATCAACGATCCGCACCTCGACAACAGCTTCAAGATCAACGAAGGGCTGCGCACCGCGCGCGAGCTGCTGCTGCAGATCAACGAGATGGGGCTGCCGGCCGCGACCGAATACCTCGACATGATCAGCCCGCAGTACATCGCCGACCTGATCTCGTGGGGCGCGATCGGCGCGCGCACGACCGAGTCGCAGGTGCACCGCGAGCTCGCGTCGGGGCTGTCGTGCCCGGTCGGCTTCAAGAACGGCACCGACGGCAACGTGAAGATCGCGGTCGACGCGATCAAGGCCGCGTCGCAGCCGCACCATTTCCTGTCGGTGACGAAGGGCGGCCACTCGGCGATCGTGTCGACAGCCGGCAACGAGGACTGCCACGTGATCCTGCGCGGCGGCAAGACGCCGAACTACGACGCGGACAGCGTGAACGCCGCCTGCGCGGACATCGGCAAGGCCGGCCTCGCCGCACGCCTGATGATCGACGCGAGCCACGCGAACAGCTCGAAGAAGCACGAGAACCAGATCCCCGTCTGCGCGGACATCGGCCGCCAGATCGCGGCCGGCGACGCGCGCATCGTCGGGGTGATGATCGAGTCGCACCTCGTCGAGGGCCGGCAGGACCTGAAGGAAGGCTGCGCGCTGACCTACGGCCAGAGCATCACCGACGCGTGCATCGCGTGGGACGACAGCGTGAAGGTACTCGAAGGCCTCGCGGAATCGGTCAAGGCACGCCGCGTCGCGCGCGGCAGCGGCAACTGACGGACGCGAACCGGCTGGCCGTATGGCCCGCCCGGCGACGGCATTGCCGGATTGTCCGGACCATGCCGATGCGTTCGACCGCGTGACCGTCGCGCAAGCCCGAAGGCATGCGACCGGTCAGCGCCGATGCCGAAGTGTGGCGCGGTCACGCGAGGCCGAAGCGCCACGCACGACGCCGTGCCCGCCCCCCAATCAAAGCCCGGCTCACGCCGGGCTTTTTCATGAAGCGCAGGTCTCGCGCGCGGGCCTCACTCGAGCGCGCCCGACCCGAAGATCTCGGTATGGATGCGTTCCGGCGCGACGCCGAGCGCGATCAGCGCATCGCGTTGCGCCTGCATGAATGCGATCGGGCCGCAAACGTAGTAGTCGGCATCCGGCACCAGCGCGTATTGCTGCACGCGCTCCGGCGTCAAGCGCCCTTCGAGGTCGTGATCGACCCCGGCCCGGTCTTGCAGGCCAACCCGTTCGTACAGCACCGTGCGCTTGACGTTCGCGTGCGTGCGCACCGTCTCGTTCAGCCAGTCGCGGAACGCGTGCACCGCGCCCGAGCGGCACGCGTGGACGAACCGCACTTCACGCGGGCTGCGTTCCTCGACCAGCGTCGACGCCATCGACACCATCGGCGTCAGGCCGACGCCGCCGGAGATCAGCACGACCGGCGTCGCGACGCCGCGCTTCAGCGAAAATTCGCCCATCGGCGCGGTCACCTCGACGATCGCGCCCTCTTCCACGCCGTCGTGCATCAGCGTCGACACCTTGCCGGCCGGGATCGCTTCCGGCCGACCGGCCTCGCGCTTCACCGAAAGGCGCAGCCACTTGCCGTGCGGCGCGTCGGACAGGCTGTACTGGCGCGGCTGATCGGCACCGAGTTCGCCGACGAAACGCTTCACCGTGACGTACTGGCCCGGCTCGAAGGCCGGCGCCGCGCCGCCGTCGGCGGGCATCAGGTGGAACGACGTGATCTCGTCGCTCTCGCGCACCTTGCGCGCGACCTTGAACGGGCGGAAGCCGCTCCACGCGGCACCCGCATACAGATCGGCCTCGGCGCCGATCAGGATCCGCGCGAGCTGGCCGTACGCGACGCGCCACGCCTCGAGCGTCTCGGCGTCGACCGCGTCGCCGAGTACCTCGACGATCGACGCGAGCAGGTTCTCGCCGACGATCGGGTAATGCTCGGGGCGGATGTTCAGGCTTGCGTGCTTGTGCGCGATGTGCGACACCGCGCCGCCCAGCGCACCGAGATTGTCGATGTTCGCGGCGTACGCATAAACGGCCTTCGCGAGCGTTTCCGGCTGGCTGCCGGTCTTCTGGTGCGTCTGGTTGAACAGGTTCTTCAGTTCCGGATGGCGCGCGAACATGCGCTGGTAGAAGTGCTTCGTGATCGTCGCGCCGTGAACGGCGAGGACAGGAGCAGTGGCCTTCACGCGAGCCATCTGGTCAGCGGTGATGTGGGTCATGTTCGTTCTCCGTTAAACATGCACACACAATACATCTTTAAAAATACACGCTCCCTCTGGCAAATTGTCGCAGTGCGCAACAACCCGACCGCGCGTCAGCGGACGCGCCCGCGCTCCCACAGCACGTCCGTCCCGCCGCCGGCGCGGTTCAGCACGCGCGCCAGCACGAACAGCAGATCGGACAGCCGGTTCACGTAGCGCCGCGGCGCATCGTTGAGCGTGTCGTGGCGGCCGAGCGCGACGATCGAGCGCTCGGCACGGCGGCACACCGTCCGGCACACGTGCGCGAGCGACGCCGCGCGCGAACCGGCCGGCAGGATGAATTCCTTCAGCGGCGGCAACGTCGCGTTGTAGTCGGCGAGCCACTGGTCGAGGCGCGCGAGATGCGTGTCGTCGAGCACCGCGTGGCCGGGAATGCACAGCTCGCCGCCGAGATCGAACAGGTCGTGCTGGATCGTGACGAGCGCGGTGCGCACGTCGTCCGGCAGCGTCTCGGCGAGCAGCACGCCGAGGTTCGAATTCAGTTCGTCGACGTCGCCGATCGCCGCGATCCGCGCGTCGTCCTTGCCGATGCGCCGTCCGTCGCCGAGACCGGTGGTGCCGTCGTCGCCGGTGCGCGTGGCGATCTTGCTCAAGCGGTTGCCCATGCGAATGTCCTCTCGTACGCGGCCGTGATGCGGCCCGGTTGGCTGGAACGCGATTATCGCAGCCCGCGGCGGCAGGCGCAGCGGGTGTTACGGCGTAGAATGGGCCGAAAGTTCGACAAGCCGTCAGGAGACGTTCGTGAATCACCCTGCCCCGCCGGCCGCCGCGCGCCGCCCGCTGCCCCCCGCCATGCTCGATGCGCTGCGCGCCGCCTTCGGCGAGCGCGTGTCAACCGCCGACGCGGTTCGCGCGCACCACGGCCGCGACGAATCGCCGTTCGATCCGCAACTGCCCGACGCCGTCGTGTTCGCGCACAGTCCCGACGACGTGCGCGAAGTCGTGTCGCTGTGCGCGCTGCACAGCGTGCCGCTGATCCCGTACGGCGCCGGCTCGTCGCTCGAGGGCCACCTGCTCGCGGTGCGCGGCGGCGTGTCGCTCGACCTGTCGGAAATGAACCGCGTGCTGTCGATCAACGCCGAAGACCTGACCGTGACGGTCGAGCCGGGCATCACGCGCAAGGCGCTCAACGACGCGCTGCGCGACACCGGCCTGTTCTTCCCGATCGATCCCGGCGCCGACGCCAGCATCGGCGGAATGACCGCGACCCGCGCATCGGGCACCAACGCCGTACGCTACGGCACGATGCGCGAGAACGTGCTCGGCCTGACCGCGGTGCTCGCCGACGGCCGCGTGGTGAAAACCGGCTCGCGCGCGCGCAAGTCGTCGGCCGGCTACGACCTCACGCGCCTGTTCGTCGGCTCCGAAGGCACGCTCGGCGTGATCACCGAGATCACGCTGCGCCTGCACCCGCTGCCGGAAGCCGTATCGGCCGCGATCTGCACGTTCCCGACGATGGGCGACGCGGTGCGCACCGTGATCGAGACGATCCAGATCGGCGTGCCGATCGCGCGCGTCGAATTCGTCGATGCGCTCGCCGTGCGCTCGATCAACCGCCATTCGAACCTGACGCTCACCGAAGCGCCGACGCTGTTCTTCGAATTCCACGGCACCGAGGCCGGCGTGAAGGAGCAGGCCGAACTCGTGCAGGCGCTCGCCGGCCAGAACCACGGCCAGGGCTTCGAATGGGCGACACGCCCCGAAGACCGCAGCCGGCTCTGGGCCGCGCGCCACAACGCGTACTTCGCGATGCTGCAGCTGAAGCCGGGCTGCCGCGCGGTGACGACCGACGTGTGCGTGCCGATCTCGCAGCTCGCCGCGTGCGTCGAGGAAACCGAAGTCGACCTGCGTGCGTCGTCGCTGCCCTGCCCGATCGTCGGCCACGTCGGCGACGGCAATTTCCACGTCGCGATCCTGATCGATCCCGACAAGCCCGAGGAGCTCGCCGAAGCCGAACACATCAACGACCGGATCGTCGAGCGCGCGCTGCGCCTCGGCGGCACCTGCACGGGCGAGCACGGCGTCGGGCTGCACAAGATGCGTTTCCTGCCGAAGGAGCACGGCGACAACGCGATCGACACGATGCGCGCGATCAAGCTCGCGCTCGACCCGCGCAACCTGATGAATCCGGGCAAGATTTTCACGTGCTGACACGGCGGCGCGACCGCGCGCCGCCCGCTGCAGGAGACCTCATGAACGCCCCCGTCGAACTGTCGAGCGCTGCCCGCGCGCAGCGCCAGCGCGAAGTCGTGCAGGCGCTGATGGCCGTGCTGCCGACGCACTGCCTGCTGTATCGCGACGAAGACACCGCACCGTACGAATGCGACGGCCTGTCCGCGTACCGCCGCCTGCCGCTCGCGGTCGCGCTGCCGGAAACGGAATCGCAGGTCCAGCGGATCGTGCAGATCTGCCGCCGCATGGAAGTGCCGATCGTGCCGCGCGGCGCCGGCACGAGCCTGTCGGGCGGCGCGCTGCCGATCGCGCTCGGCGTCGTGCTGTCGCTCGCGCGCTTCACGCGCATCGTCGAAGTCGATCCGTACGCGCGCACGGCGACCGTGCAGCCCGGCGTGCGCAACCTCGCGATCTCGGAAGCCGCCGCGCCGTACGGCCTGTATTACGCACCCGACCCGTCGTCGCAGATCGCGTGCACGATCGGCGGCAACGTCGCGGAAAACTCGGGCGGCGTCCACTGCCTGAAATACGGGCTGACCGTGCACAACGTGATGCGCGTGCGCGCGGTGACGATCGACGGCGAAATCGTCGAATTCGGCTCGCTCGCGCTCGACGTGCCGGGTCTCGACCTGCTCGCCGTGATGATCGGCAGCGAGGGGATGTTCGCGATCGTCACCGAGGTGACGGTGCGCCTGATTCCGAAACCGCAGACCGCGCAGCTCGTGATGGCGAGCTTCGACGACGTCGTCAAGGGCGGCGAGGCCGTCGCGGCGATCATCGCGTCGGGCATCATCCCGGCCGGGCTCGAGATGATGGACAAGCCGGCCACGCAGGCCGTCGAGGCGTTCACGCACGCGGGCTACGACCTCGACGCGAAGGCGATCCTGCTGTGCGAATCGGACGGCACGCCGGAGGAAGTCGCCGAGGAGATCGTGCGGATGACGGCCGTGCTGCGCGAACACGGCGCGACGCGCATCCAGGTGTCGCGCAACGAACAGGAGCGGCTGCGCTACTGGTCGGGCCGCAAGAATGCGTTTCCGGCCGCCGGCCGCATTTCCGCGGATTATTACTGCATGGACGGCACCGTGCCGCGCCGTGCGATCGGCCCGCTGCTCGCGCGCATCGAACAGCTCGAAACGCGCTACGGGCTGCGCTGCATCAACGTGTTCCATGCGGGCGACGGCAACATGCATCCGCTGATCCTGTACAACGCGAACGATCCGGACGAGCTGCACCGCGCCGAGCAGTTCGGCGCGGAAATCCTCGAATGCTGCGTGGAATTCGGCGGCAGCGTGACGGGCGAGCACGGCGTCGGCATCGAGAAGCTCAATTCGATGTGCGTGCAGTTCTCGCCGCAGGAGCGCGACGCGTTCTTCGCGGTCAAGCGCGCATTCGATCCGGCCGGCCTGCTGAACCCGGACAAGGGCATCCCGACCCGCGCGCGCTGCGCCGAGTACGGCCGCCAGCACGTGCGCGGCGGGCTGTTGCCGCACCCCGACCTGCCGCGCTTCTGAGCGGCCCCCGCGTGGCCCCCCCCGCGCCCCCCGCCCCGCCCCCGCCGACACCCCCCCCCGCTCGCTCCCTGCGCGCGCCGCCGGC
>NZ_JAAGPK010000201.1:0-12662 GCF_017104685.1 Burkholderia sp. Tr-20355
GACCTGCGCGACGGTTCGCGGGCCGGCGGCGGCGAGCGCGTCGTGCTGCTGCGCGACGTAGACGACGGGCGTGTGCCGCTCGATGGTCCCCGCGCTCGGCGCGCGGCGCCCCGCGATCAGTTGCGCGAGCAGGCTCTTGCCGACGCCGTTGCGGCCGACGATGCCGGTCGGCGTGCGATCGATGGTCAGGTCGAGCGAATCGAACAGCGTGACGCCGTCGTCGAAGCGGAAGGAAACGTGATGAAGCGCGACGAGCGCGCCGGCGGGCGTGGCTGCAGCCATGAGCACCTCCAAAAATGCGTGAAGACCTTCGCGCGCGGCGTGCGTGGCACGGGCGGCGAAAACATTTCGGGAAGGCTTAGTGGTTCACTTTGGCTGGCGTCCGGTAGGAGGAACAGGCGCGCAGTGTAGCAAGCGGCGCGCGCGGGTCGCAAGCGAGCGGCGCGGGGCCGTCGCTTGCGCGCCACGCGCGGTTACTGCACGGCCACCGTCGTGAAGTTCTGGCGTCCGAACGGACTCACGTGATAACCGCCCACGTTCGTGCGTGTGAGCGCGGCGGCCGTCGGGTAGCCGAGCGGGATCCACAGCGCCTGGTCGTGGATGATCTTCTGCGCCGATTCGTACAGCTTCGCGCGCTTCGCCTGATCGGCCGTCGACTTGCCGTCGGCGATCAGCTTGTCGAGCTGCGCGTCGCAGAAGCGCGCGAAGTTGATGCCCGACTTCACTGCATTGCAACTGAACAGCGGCGACAGGTAGTTGTCCGGATCGCCGTTGTCGCCGGCCCAGCCCATGAACAGCATGTCGTGCTGGCCGAGCTTCGCCTGCTTGATCAGCTCGCCCCACTCGATCACCTTCACGTCGGCCTTCACGCCGATCTTCGCGAGGTCGGCCTGCAGCAGTTCCGCGCCGACCTTCGGGTTCGGGTTCAGCACGCTGCCGGTCGGGCGCGTCCAGATCGTCGTCGAGAAGCCGTTCGGGAAGCCGGCCTGCGCGAGCAGCTGCTTCGCCTTCGCGGGATCGTACGGATACGGCGCGACATCCTTCGCATAGCTCCACGTGTTCGGCGGGTACGGGTTGTTCGCGGCCGTCGCGGTGTTGTCGAACACGACCTTCAGGTAGGTCGCACGGTCGAACGCGAGGTTCAGCGCCTCGCGCACCTTGTCGTTGTCGAGCGGCTTCTTCTGCGTGTTCAGCGCGACGAACGCGGTCATGAACGCGGGCGTCTGCACGACCTTCAGCGCGCTGTCGCCCTTCGCGGCGAGCACGTCCTGCGGCTTCGGCGACAGCGCGATCTGGCATTCGCCGGCCTTCACCTTCTGCAGCCGCACCGACGGGTCGGGCGTGATCGCATAGATCAGCCGGTCGACCTTCGGCTTCGTGCCCCAGTACGTCGGGTTCACGTCGTAGCGGATCAGCGCGTCCTTCGTATAGCTCTTCAGCACGAACGGGCCGGTGCCGACCGGCTTCGCGTTCAGGTCTGCCTGCTTGCCGGCCTTCAGCAACTGGTCCGCGTATTCGGCCGAATAAATCGACGCGAAGCCCATCGTCAGGATCGGCACGAACGTCGCGTTCGGCTCGTTCAGCACGAACTTCACGGTGCTGTCGTCGACTTTCGTGACCGACTTCACGAGCTTCACGAGGCCCATCGACTGCGCGTGCGGGAAGCCGCTCGCGCCGGCCACCTTGTGCCACGGGTTCGAATCGTCGAGCATCCGCGTGAACGTGAACACGACGTCGTCCGCGTTCAGCGCGCGGCCCGGCTTGAAATAGTCGGTGGTCTGGAACGCGACGTTCGGGCGCAGGTGGAACGTGTATGTGAGGCCGTCGGCGCTCGCTTCCCATTTGTCGGCGAGCGCGGGCACGACCTTCTTCGCGGCTTCGTCGTAGGACACGAGCGTGTTGAAGATCACGTCGGCCGATGCGTTGGTCGTGACGAGCGAGTTGTACTGCACGACGTCGAAGCCGTCCGGGCTCGATTCCGTGCAGACGGTGAGCGGCTTGGCGGCGGCGAGGCCGGGGGCGGCGAGGGCGGCGGCAACGGCGGCCGCCGCGAACAGCTTGACGTGCATAGGATCTCCCACGTGGCTTGTGTTTTTTGCTGGGTGACGGATGCGGGCGCGGCCCGGAAGCGGGCAGGGCCGGCGCGGCTGGCGAATAGCATACCGTCAAAGCGCGCGACGCGTGAAAAAAGGCGCCGGAACGCGGCGAATTGACCGAAAAACGGCTGCGTTCGCGACGGAACGGGTGTTGATGCGGCGCAGGCGCGGGGAGGGGGACGGGCGGACGGCGAAGCGGACGGGCGCGGCGAGGGCGCCTCGGAAGGTGACGCGGAACCGACGCGTCGACGATACGGCCCGGCGCACGTCGCGCGGGCCGCGCCGACGCATCGTCAGTGCGCGCCGGCCTTCGGCTTGCGCGGCGCCTTTTCGAACAGGCGGTCGTACAGCCAGCGCGGCAGCACGTGCAGCACCTTCGCGACGACGCCCATCTGCCACGGAATCACGCGGAACGCGTGCTGCCGCGCGATCGCGCGCGCCGCGCGTGCGGCGAAGCGGTCGGCGTCCATCAGGAACGGCATCCGGTACGGGTTGTGCGCGGTCATCGGCGTGCGGATGTAGCCGGGCGCGATCGTCACGACGCCGACGCCGGCCGGGCGCAATTCGACGCGCAGCGATTCGAGATACTTGATCGCGGCCGATTTCGACGCGCTGTACGCGCCAGAGCCCGGCAGGCCGCGCACGCCGGCGACACTCGCGACGCCGACCAGCGTGCCGTGGCGGGCGGCCGTCATCGGGCCGACGAACGGCTCGAACGTCGCGACCATCCCGTAGTAGTTGATGTCCATCACGTCGCGGAACGTCGCGAGGTCGCCCTGGCCCGTGACGGCGCCCTGGCTGATGCCCGCGTTCGCGATCACGACGTCGGGGCAGCCATGCGTCGCGATGAACGACGCGGCGGCCGTCGCGAGCGCGTCGGCGTCGCGCACGTCGGCGGAATAGACGGAGATGGACAGCTTGGGGAAGCGCCGCGCGAACGCATCGAGGGCATCGGTGCGCCGCGCGACGAGGGCGAGCGTGGCGCCCTGGCGGGCGTATTCCTCGGCCATCGCGAGGCCGAGGCCGCTCGACGCACCGGTGATGAAGACCTTCAGCGGAGTAGTCATGCCGGTGCGCGGACGGGGATCAGAGCTTCTTGTCCTGAACCTGCTTCACGAGGAAGTCGAGCACCTGGGCCGTGCCCGGGATGCTGTTCGTGTAGGCGGGGCCCGTCTTGTACTTGCCCTGGACGACGACCGTCGGCACGCCGTCGATCGCGTAGTCCTTCAGGAGCTTGGCCGACTGGTTCACCTCGCCCTGCACGCTGAACGAGTTGTACGCGTCCATGAACTGCTTCTTGTCGACGCCTTGCGTGGCCAGGAAGTCGGCCTGCGCCTGCGGCGTCAGCAGGTAGTTCTTCTGCTTGTGGATCGCGTTGAAGATCGCCGGCGTGACCTTCTCGGCGATGCCGAGCGCGGACACCGCGTAGAACAGTTTCGAGTGCGGAACGAAGTCGTCGCGGAACGCGACCGGCACGCGCTTGAAGTCGATGTTGTTGCCCTGTTTCTTCACCCAGGCCTCGATCGTCGGCTCGAATTCGTAGCAGTGCGGGCAGCCGTACCAGAAGAACTCGATCACCTCGACCTTGCCGGCCGGCGCGGACGCCGGCTGCGGCGACTTCATCACCTCGAAGTCCTTGCCGGCGACCGGCGCGGCGGGCGAAGCGTGGACGAGGCCGGCGGCCAGGCCCAGGGACAGAAGGAGCGTGCTAAGCAGTTTTTTCATGTTGTGAACGTCGAATCAGTTGCTCGGGTTACGGAACGTAACGGGTTCTGCGTGGGCTCGGCCGGTTGGCTTACTGCTTCGTGAAGCGGATCACAGCCGTGTCGACACCTGCGTCGGACAGGCGCTGACGGGCCGAGTTCATATCCTCGAACTTCGAGAACGGGCCGACGCGCACGCGGAAATAGGTCACGCCGCTGACGTCGCGCTTCGACACCTTCGACTCGAAGCCCTGGAAGCCGAGGCGCGCGCGCTGCTGCTCGGCGTCGCCTTCGGTCTTGTACGCGCCCACTTGCAGGAAGTAGCCGGTGTTCGCGTCGTTCGCGGTCGGCGGCTTCGCGGCCGCGGCGGCGGCAGCCGACGACGTCGGCTTCGGCGTGTTCGCGGCCAGCTGCTGTTGCTGCTTTTGCGCGGCGGCCTGCTGCGCCTGCTTCTGCGCGGCGAAGCGTGCGAGGTCGTCCTCGCCGCCTTGCTGCTGTTGCTGCGCCTGTTGCGTCTTCTTCGGCGGCGTGGTGTCGGCCGGCTTCGGTGCGACGGCGACGCCGTTGCCCGACGACGTATTGTTCGATGCCGCGGTGTTGTTCGAACCGCTGGTGCCGTTCGGGTTGCCCGACGGCGGCACCTCGACGATCTGCGGCTCGGGCAGCAGGCCGCCCTGGGTCTGGTTCGCGGCCTGGCCGGGCGCGGTGTTCGGCGGTGCGGGCTGCGCGGCCTGCGGCACCGGCTGGCCGGGCGTCTTGCCCTGCAGCGCGCGGTTCGGGTCGAACTGCTGCGGCTGGCTCGCGCCGTTGTCGGCCGGCGGCGGCGCGACCTTCGACACGAACGGAGACGGCGAACGCGTGATGTAGAGCGCCACCACCACGGCGATCGCCAGGCCGACGATCAGGCCCAGCACGATTCCAAGAAATGTCCCTCCGGCTTGTTTCGATTGCTTCGAAGTTCGGCGTGGTTGTGCCATTGCTTGAGTCACCTGCAAAAAGAATCGTGAAAAGGCCGCGGCAGGCGCTGCCGCGGCCATTCGCTGCCCGGATCGGGCTGCTTACATCTTGGCGGGCGCGGACACGCCGAGCACCGCCAGGCCGTTCTCGAGCACCTGCCGGGTCGCGGCGAGCAGCGCGGCGCGCGCATTGCGCGGCGCTTCGTCGTCGACCAGGACGCGCTCCGCATTGTAGAACGAGTGGAATTCGCCAGCGAGATCGCGCAGGTAGAACGCGACCGCGTGCGGCGCCAGCTCGTTCGCCGCGTGCGTGAGCATGTCCGGGTACTCGGCCAGCTTCTGCATCAGCGACGCCGCCTGCGCGCTCGTCAGCTGCGACAGGTCGGCGCCCGGCAGTTGCGCGACGTCGACGTTGTAGCGCGACTTCAGTTCGTTGAGCACCGAGCAGATCCGCGCATGCGCGTACTGGACGTAATAGACCGGGTTTTCGTCGTTCTGTTTCAGCGCGAGGTCGATGTCGAACACGAATTCGGTATCGGCCTTGCGCGAGATCAGGAAGAAGCGCACCGCGTCGCGGCCGCGCGTGATGGTGGCCTCGTCGATCAGGTCGGGGGCCGCTTCCTGGCCCGCCGCCGCGCCGCCCGACCATTCGATCAGGTCGCGCACCGTCACGTAGCTGCCCGCGCGCTTCGAGATCTTCACTTCCTGGCCGTCGCGCATCACGGTGACCATCTTGTGCAGCACGTAGTCGGGATAGCCCTTCGGAATCCCGATGTGCAGCCCCTGCAGGCCGGCGCGCACGCGCGCGATCGTGCCGTGGTGGTCCGAGCCCTGGATGTTGATCACCTTCGTGAAGCCGCGCTCCCACTTCGTCACGTGGTACGCGACGTCCGGCACGAAGTACGTGTACGTGCCGTCCGACTTGCGCATCACGCGATCCTTGTCGTCGCCTTCGTCGGTCGTGCGCAGCCACAGCGCGCCGTCCTGCTCGTAGGTCATGCCGGCCTTGATCAGCGCGTCGACCGTCTTCTCGACGCGGCCTTCGCTGTACAGCGACGACTCGAGGTAGTACTGGTCGAACTTCACGCCGAACGCCTGCAGGTCCATGTCCTGCTCGCGACGCAGGTACGTGACCGCGAACTTGCGGATCGCGTCGAGATCCTCGACGTCGCCCGTGCCCTTGACCGGTTCGCCGTCCGACGCGGCGACCGTCTCGCCGTTCAGGAAGTCGCGTGCGATGTCGGCGATGTATTCGCCGTTGTACGCGGCTTCCGGCCAGCCCGCGTCGCCCGGCTTCAGGCCGCGTGCGCGCGCCTGCGTCGAGATCGCGAGGTTGCCGATCTGCACGCCGGCGTCGTTGTAGTAGAACTCGCGGTGCACCGCGTAGCCCTGGCTCGCGATCACGTTCGCGAGCACGTCGCCGAGCGCGGCCTGGCGGCCGTGGCCGACGTGCAGCGGGCCGGTCGGGTTCGCCGACACGAATTCGAGCAACACTTGCTTGCCTTTTTCGCGATCCGACGTGCCGAACGCGCGGCCCTGGTCGAACACGGCGGCGATCACCGCCTGCTTCGCGGCGGCCGACAGGCGCAGGTTGATGAAGCCGGGGCCGGCGATCTCGGCGGCTTCGACGAGGCCTTGCGCGGCCGGCTGCGCGGTGAGCGCGGCGACGATCTGTTCGGCGAGCTGGCGCGGGTTCGTGCCGAGCGGCTTGGCGAGCTGCATCGCGACGTTGCACGCGACGTCGCCGTGCGCGGCGACCTTCGGACGCTCCAGCGTGATGGTCGGGGCGACGGACGCCGCATCGGCGCCTTTCAACGCGTGTGCGACCTGCTTGACGCTATCCGCGAGCAGGGCTTCGAGGGTCTGTTTGTGTGCTGGCAGCATGCTGGTAGAAGGCTTCGTTGGTGGCGGCCGGAAACGCCGGCCCGCCGGCGCGCTTTTTAAGCGCGCGTTTCAGGGATCGCAGAATTTTAACAGGTGCTAATATGCCGCTCAGGCGGTCCGCGTCCGCGAGGCCGGACGCCGGTCTGCCAGCGTTCCCCAACCGCGCCGCGCAGGCACAACAAGATGAAAAGGGAATTGTCATGATTACGTTCAAGAGCAAGGCGGCACAGGATCTCGACGTGCTGAAGGATTTCGCCGTGTACGTGCTGGGCCTCGTCGGCAAGCAGCTGGGCGAGCGCGGTGTGATTACGCACGACGAGCTGGACCACGCGATCGCCAAGCTGGAAGGCGCCGTTGCGCAGGCGAAGCAGGAACGCGCCGAGCATGCCGGCCATTTCCACGAGGACGAAGCCGACCACGCGCACCACGAAGTGCCGCCGAGCCTGGCACAGCGCGTCGCGCCGTTCCTCACGATGCTGCGCGAGGCGAAGGCCGGCGAGGCCGACGTGCACTGGGGCTTCTGAGCTTCGTTGCCCGGCAGGTCGAAAGACCGGCAACGCAAGAAAAAGCCCGCTCGAACGCGGGCTTTTTCTTTTGTCTGATCAAAAGGGCGGGTGGCCGCCCGTCCGCGTCGATCAGAGCTGCGGCGCGAGCGCGCGGCGCGCGTCGTCGAGCGACAGCGCCATGCGCCGCGCGTAATCCTCGAGCTGATCCTGCCCGATTTTGCCGACCGAGAAATAGCGGCTGTCCGGATGCGCGAGGTAGAAGCCCGATACGCTCGCGGCCGGCAGCATCGCCAGCGAGTCTGTCACGCTCATGCCGATCTCGTCCGCATGCAGCACGTCGAACATGTCGCGCTTCACGAGGTGATCGGGGCAGGCCGGATAGCCCGGCGCCGGGCGGATGCCCGCGTACTTTTCCGCGATCAGCGCGTCGTTGTCGAGCGTCTCGCCGCTCGCGTAGCCCCACAGCTCGCGGCGCACGCGCGCGTGCATCGCTTCGGCGAACGCTTCCGCGAAGCGGTCGGCGAGCGCCTTCAGCATGATCGCGCTGTAGTCGTCGTGGTCGGCTTCGAACTGCTTTTCCTTCACGTCGACGCCGAGGCCGGCCGTCACCGCGAACATCCCGATGTAGTCGGCCACGCCGGACGCCTTCGGCGCGATGAAGTCGGCGAGCGAGCGGTTCGGCCGCATCACGCCGTCGACCACCGGGCGCACGCTCTGCTGGCGCAGGTTGCGCCACGTGAGCAGCACTTCCGAGCGCGATTCGTCGCTGTAGATCTCGATGTCGTCGTCGTTGACGGTGTTCGCCGGCAGCAGCGCAATCACGCCGCTCGCGGTCAGCCAGCGACCCTGGATCAGGCGCGCGAGCATCGACTTCGCGTCGGAGAACACGCGCCGCGCCGATTCGCCGACGATCTCGTCGTTCAGGATCGCCGGGTACGGGCCCGCGAGGTCCCAGGTCTGGAAGAACGGGCCCCAGTCGATGTAGTTCGCGAGCTCGCCCAGGTCGTAGTTCCTGAACACGCGGCGGCCGATGAACTTCGGCTTCACCGGCGTATAGCCGGCCCAGTCGACCTGGGTCTTGTTCGCGCGCGCCTCGGCGAGCGTGACCATCGGCTGCGCCTTGCGGTTCGCGTGCTGGTCGCGGATGCGTTCGTAGTCGGATTTCAGCTCGTCGAGATACTTCGCCGCGCCTTCGTCGGACAGCAGGTTCGACGCGACCGACACCGAGCGCGATGCGTCCGGCACGTAGACGACCGGGCCTTCGTAGTGCGGCGCGATCTTCACGGCCGTGTGCACGCGCGACGTCGTCGCGCCGCCGATCAGCAGCGGGATCTTCTTCACGCGGAAGTAGTCGTCGCGCTGCATTTCGGACGCGACGTACGCCATTTCCTCGAGGCTCGGCGTGATGAGGCCCGACAGCCCGATGATGTCCGCGCCCTCGACCTTCGCCTTCGCGAGGATCTCGTTGCACGGGACCATCACGCCCATGTTGACCACTTCGAAGTTGTTGCACTGGAGCACGACCGACACGATGTTCTTGCCGATGTCGTGCACGTCGCCCTTCACGGTCGCGATGACGATCTTGCCCTTCGCGCGCACGTCGCCGCCCGCTTCCGCGAGCAGGCGCTTTTCTTCCTCGATGAACGGGATCAGGTGCGCGACGGCCTGCTTCATCACGCGCGCCGACTTCACGACCTGCGGCAGGAACATCTTGCCCTGGCCGAACAGGTCGCCGACGACGTTCATCCCGTCCATCAGCGGCCCTTCGATCACGTTGATCGGACGGCCGCCGGCCGCGGCGATCTTCGCGCGCGCTTCCTCGGTGTCCTCGACGATGAAGTTCGTGATGCCGTGCACGAGCGCGTGCGCGAGGCGCTTCTCGACCGGCTGGTTGCGCCACTCGAGGTTCTCTTCCTTCTTCGCGGCGCCGGTCTTGAACTTGTCGGCGATCTCGAGCAGGCGGTCGGTCGAATCCGCGCGGCGGTTCAGGATCACGTCCTCGACGCGCTCGCGCAGTTCCGCGTCGAGATCGGCGTACACGCCGAGCTGGCCCGCGTTCACGATGCCCATGTCCATCCCGGCCTGGATCGCGTGATACAGGAACACGGTGTGGATCGCCTCGCGCACCGGGTCGTTGCCGCGGAACGAGAACGACACGTTCGACACGCCGCCGCTCACCTTCGCGTACGGCAGGTTCTGCTTGATCCAGCGGGTCGCCTCGATGAAGTCGACCGCGTAGTTGTTGTGCTCCTCGATGCCCGTCGCGACCGCGAAGATGTTCGGGTCGAAGATGATGTCTTCCGGCGGGAAGCCGACTTCGTTCACGAGGAAGTCGTACGAGCGCTTGCAGATCTCGGTCTTGCGCTCGAACGTGTCGGCCTGGCCCGTTTCGTCGAACGCCATCACGACCGCGGCCGCGCCGTAGCGGCGGATCAGGTTCGCGTGGTGGCGGAACGCGTCCTCGCCTTCCTTCAGCGAGATCGAGTTCACGATCGCCTTGCCCTGCACGCACTTGAGGCCGGCCTCGATCACCTCCCACTTCGACGAGTCGATCATGATCGGCACGCGCGCGATGTCCGGCTCCGATGCGATCAGGTTCAGGAAGCGCACCATCGCCGCCTTCGAATCGAGCATCGCCTCGTCCATGTTGATGTCGATCACCTGCGCGCCGTTCTCGACCTGCTGGCGCGCGACGGCGAGCGCCTCGTCGAACTGGCCGTTGAGGATCATCCGGGCGAACGCCTTCGAGCCGGTGACGTTGGTGCGTTCGCCGACGTTGATGAAGAGCGTCCCGGGCGTGACGTTGAACGGCTCGAGGCCGGCAAGGCGCATCATGTGATCGGTCATGGCGGTGCGAATTCTGGTGATGAAGGACGTGGGGGGCGGTCAGGCGTTGTCGCTGTACTGGTTCGGCCAGCGGCGCGGCTTCACGTCGGCGAGCGCCTTCGCGATTTCGGCGATGTGTTCGGGCGTCGTGCCGCAGCAGCCGCCCGCGAGGTTCACGAGCCCGGCCTGCGCGAATTCCTTCAGCAGGCCCGACGTGACGTCCGGCGTTTCGTCGAAGCCCGTGTCGCTCATCGGGTTCGGCAGGCCCGCGTTCGGGTAGCACGACACGTAGGTGTCGCACAGCTTCGCGAGCTCGGCGATGTACGGGCGCATCAGCGCCGCGCCGAGCGCGCAGTTCAGGCCGAACGTGAGCGGCTTCGCATGGCGCAGCGAATTCCAGAACGCCTCGACCGTCTGGCCCGACAGGATCCGGCCCGACGCGTCGGTGACGGTGCCCGAGATCATGATCGGCAGGCGCTCGCCGGTATCCTCGAACAGCTCGTCGAGCGCGAACAGCGCGGCCTTCGCGTTCAGCGTGTCGAAGATCGTCTCGACGAGGAACAGGTCGACGCCGCCGTCGAGCAGCGCCTTCGCCTGCTGGTAGTACGACGTGCGCAGCTCGTCGAACGTGACGTTGCGCGCGCCCGGATCGTTGACGTCGGGCGAGATGCTGGCCGTCTTCGGCGTCGGCCCGATCGCGCCCGCGACGAAGCGCGGCTTGTCCGGCGTCGCGTATTTCGCGGCCGATTCGCGCGCGAGCTTCGCCGACTCGACGTTCATCTCGACGACGAGATCTTCCATCCCGTAGTCGGCCTGCGCGACGGTCGTCGCGCCGAACGTGTTGGTCTCGACGATGTCGGCGCCGGCCGCGAAGTACTGGTCGTGGATCTCGCGGATGATCTGCGGCTGCGTGAGCGACAGCAGCTCGTTGTTGCCCTTGATGTCGCGCGGGAAATCCTTGAAGCGCTCGCCGCGATACGCGGCTTCGTCGAGCTTGTAGCGCTGGATCATCGTGCCCATCGCGCCGTCGAGGATCAGGATGCGCGATTTCAGCAGCGCGGGCAGTGCGCCGCCGCGCGTGTAGGGCGCGTCGAGCGGGACGGAAGCGGCGAGAGGGGTCGCAGACATGGGCGGAAGACCGGCGAAGACGGAAAACCGCCATTGTAGCCGGTGCGCCTGAGCGCCGCCCGGCCTTGCGCCGCGCGGGCGGCCCGCCAAATGAAAACCCCCGCCGGCGAACCGGGCGGGGGCGTGATCGGAGTGCTCGCGGGGGCCGCGCGGCGTGCGCGGCGAATGGCCCGGCCGCACGAGGCGCCGGGCCGCGGGTCGTCAGTGCAGCACGACGGGCATCATCATCAGGCTGTCGAATTGTCCGAGGAATTCGTCGACCTCGTCGAGCGACGGCTCATCCTCGATCAATTGCTTCACGTGTGCGCGGAATCGTTCGGCAAGCTCGCCGTCGATGAAGATTTCGCGCTGCGCGTTCTTGTCGACGATTTCGTATCCGCCGGCATTCATCAGATGATGGCCGGCCTGCGGCGCGAATTCGACGACGCAGTAGTTGGGGCTGTTGTAGATCATTTGCATGGCGGCACTCCTCTTCGCAGTGGCATCTGGCCTTGTTGTCCCCTAGGTGGGGCGAGCCTTGCCGGTTTCAAGGGGCTTGCGCTGCACACCCCGTTCCCGTTTGCGTGGGGTGTATCGGTTAGAAGCCGATATCGATGAAACGTTTCCCATTGTCTGCCGGTGGACGGAAATAGTTGTTAAAGAGTGTCATCGGCCATTTCACGGGAATCTGTAATCGGTCGAAATTGCCGAATCGCGTGCGCTTACGCGCGGGTTCACTGTGTGACAGTCGAAGCAGCCGGCGGCGCAGCCGGTTGGGCGGGCGGTTGCACGGCGGCCGGCGGCACCGGTTGGGCCGGTTCCGCGGCCGGTGTGGGCGAGGCCCCCGGCGCCGGCGCGCCGGCGGGCGCGTTCGTTGCGCCGCCGGGCGGCGCGGCGTCGGTCGGCACGCTCGGCGCCGCGAGGCGGCCATGCCACACCAGCTCGATCTGTGCACCGTTCGGCTCGGTCTGCATGAGCCGCGCGGGCAGCCAGCCGAGCGACGGCGCGAGCCACATGTCGATGCGGCGCGTATCGCCGTCCCGGCGCGGCAGGCGCATGAAGTGCCGCGCGCCGATGATGCCGGCCTGCGTCTGCACCTGCTCGTCGCCGATCACGGCGATCGGCCAGGTCTCGCCGCTGTTGTTGTCGATCACGAAGAACTGCTGCGTGACGCCCGGCTTGTACGCGGACGGGTTGCCGCGCACGAGCCCCGACAACTGCATCAGCATGCTGAAACGGTCCTGCACGCCGTCGGGCAGCGGTGCGTTGTTCGGCGTGCGCGTGAACACGACCTGCCGGATCTCGCGGTTGAAGATCGCGATGTCTTCCGGCCGCTTGCCGCGCTTCTCGACGTAACGGTCGGGCGCGATGCCGAACGCGTCGATGCGGCCTTCGCTGCGATAGGTGAACGGGCCGACGAACGGCACGGGCATCGACACCGACAGGTCGTACGTGTGCCCGTCGGTGCGCCAGCGGATCGTGCCGATCATGTTCTGCATCCCGTTGTAGAACGTGTCGTATTGCAGGTCGCCGGACGGCGGCGCGGCGAACTTCATGCCGCTCGTCGCGGGGCCCGGCGTCCGG
>NZ_JAAGPK010000019.1:0-79696 GCF_017104685.1 Burkholderia sp. Tr-20355
GCCCGGGCGACGGCGCGGCGGACGGCGGCGCCACGCGCAGCACCTGGCCGGGCGACACGGCGTCGGTCGGCGCCATGTGATTCCAGCTGGCCACGTCCTGCACGCGTTGCCCGTAGGCACTCGCGATGCCCGCGAGCGTATCGCCCGGGTTCACGCGGTAATAGCCGGCGATCACGCCCGGCGTCGCAGCCGACATCGGGGTCGACTGGCGCGCCGGTTGCCAGTTGTCGGTCCACGGCGTCAGCGTACAGCCCGACAGCGCGACGGCGGCAGCGACGAGCGCCGCCTGCGGCAACCAGCGCGTCAGCGCATCGTGGATGGGAATAGTTTCTCTCAAGGGTCCTCCCGGATTTGCGTCGCGACGCCGCCCACCGCCCCCCGGTGCGCGACGCACGATGTCCGGCCGGACGGCCGGACCAATCAGTATCCGACCGCTCGCGCGGCCGTCAGTTTCCACAGCGGAACGTCCGCGCGAAGGGGCTCACCGGCCCCTTTTTCGCACTTTCCAGTGTCGTCCCGACCGGCAAAGATACCATTTGTCGCGGTCAGGACCGCGTCGGCTGCCGGTTCCGGCAACAATCTTGCAGCGCCGCGCGGGCGTGGCGGCGGCCTGCGAGCCGCGCCGGGCGGGCCGTCCGGCGGGCTTCAAGCGGGCTTCGGGCGGGTTTTCCACCCGCGCCGCCGCATGCGCAGCCCATCCCGTCGCCGTCACATTCCCCGCTTCGATCGCCGCCTATACTCGGTGATGCAGCGCGATCCAATGACAACGAGGAGCATGACAATGAACAACGCGACGTTTCTTTCCGTGCAGCTCGACGCCGACGATTTCGCCGGCTCCAGCGGCCTGGTCGAACTGCTCAACCGGCACCTGCTGTTCGCGACCGATGTCGCCGAAGCGGCCGATGCGCTCGTCCAGCTGGCGAGCGTCGCGCACATGACGGGCGCCACGCGCCACAGCGTCGAGCTGCCGATCCTCGCGATCGAACGGCTGCGCGACGCACTCGACACGCTGAGCGGCTACGATGAAACGTGGCTGCAGGTGCTGGAACCGGCCGAAGCGCTGTTCCGCGATATCGGGCGCGGCCGCCGCCCGCTGCATTGAGCGCCGGCGCGTCACGCGCCGCCAATGAAAACAGCCCGCCGTTCCGCATGACGGAACGACGGGCTGTTTGTACTACAGAGGGTCGGATCCGGCCGCCGGGGCGGTCGCACCATTAACGACCCTTGTAGACCGGTGCGCCGTCAGCGATACGCTTGACTTGCCAGCCGGTCTTTGCAGCAGCCGGAGCGCCCGATTCTTGCGCGGCGGCCGGTTGCGCGCCGTAGCCGGTCGTGTCGGCAGCGGCAACGTTTTGTTGCGGGTTCAGACGTGCTTCGGCAGCCTGGATGCCTTCCGGGTAGTTCGTGCGGTCGCTGCCCAGCTTGTAGCCGGCCTGCTGGACGGCGACGAGATCGGCCTTCACCTGTGCACGGGTGACGGGCGCGTTTTGGGCAAACGAGACGGCGGGAACGGCGAGGACAGCAGCTGCGGCGAACGTTGCGATCAGCGATTTCATGATTACCTCCGGGATTTTTTTGCTCCGCCGCACACACCATGTCTGCAGCGATGGAACAGAGTTTAGTCCCGGCAGCACCTAGGGAAAACCATGAAAGAACGAAAACACTGTTTCCCCGGAGCCAACAATGTCGGCATCCGGGATAGAAAAACCCTATTCAAAGAATAGATTTTCGCAACAATGCCGCCCCCACGCGCCGGTTACGACCAGTTCGCGTGGAAGCTGCCCGGCTGGTCGGTACGCTCGAACGTATGCGCGCCGAAGAAGTCGCGCTGCGCCTGCACGAGGTTCGCCGGCAGCCGCTCGGAACGGTAGCTGTCGAAGTATGCGACCGCCGACGCGAACGCCGGGACCGGCACGCCGGCCTTGACCGCGGCGACCACGACGTCGCGCAGCGCCGTCTGATAGTTCGCGGCGATGTCCTTGAAGTACGGGTCGAGCAACAGGTTCGCGAGCGCCGGATCCTTCGCGTAGGCGTCGGTGATCTTCTGCAGGAAGCGCGCGCGGATGATGCAGCCCGCGCGGAAAATCTTCGCGATCGTCCCGAGATCGAGGTTCCAGCCGTACTCTCCCGACGCCGTGCGCAGTTGCGCGAAGCCCTGCGCGTACGAGATCACCTTGCTCAGGTACAGCGCGCGGCGCACCGCTTCGACGAACGCGGCGCGATCGCCGTCGAACGGCGCGGCGGCCGGGCCCGACAGGATCTTGCTGGCCGCGACGCGCTCGGTCTTCAGCGACGACAGCACGCGCGCGAACACCGACTCGGTGATGAGCGGCAGCGGCACGCCGAGATCCAGCGCGTTCTGGCTCGTCCACTTGCCGGTGCCCTTCTGCGCGGCGCGATCGAGGATCACGTCGACGAGGTGCTTGCCGGTCTCCTCGTCCTTCTTGCCGAAGATCTTCGACGTGATCTCGATCAGGTAGCTGTCGAGTTCGCCCTGGTTCCATTCGGTGTACACCGCGCCGAGTTCGTCGTTGGTCAGGCCCGCGACGTCCTTCAGCACCGAGTAGCTTTCGGCGATCAGCTGCATGTCGCCGTATTCGATACCGTTGTGGACCATCTTCACGTAGTGGCCCGCACCGTCCGGGCCCATGTACGCGACGCACGGCTCGCCGTCCGACGGCGCCTTCGCGGCGATCTGCTTGAGGATCGGCTCGACGAGGTCGTACGCGTCGCGCTGGCCGCCGGGCATGATCGACGGGCCGCGCAGCGCGCCCTCCTCGCCGCCCGACACGCCGGTGCCGATGAAGTGCAGGCCCGACTGCGCGAGTTCCTGGTTGCGGCGGATCGTGTCGGTGAAGTGCGTATTGCCGCCGTCGATCAGCACGTCGCCCTTCTCGAGCAGCGGCTTGAGCGACGCGATCGTCGCATCGGTCGCCTCGCCGGCTTTCACCATCATCAGGATCCGGCGCGGCGTTTCCAGCGACGCGACGAATTCTTCGAGCGTATAGGTCGGCACCAGGTTGCGGCCGGGGAATTCGGCGATCAGTTCGTCGGTTTTCTCGCGGCTGCGGTTGTACACCGACACCGCGTAACCGCGGCTCTCGATATTGAGTGCGAGATTGCGGCCCATCACCGCAAGTCCGATCACACCGATTGCTTGTTTGCCCATTAGTCAATTCTCCGGAAAAAACGGGGCGCGACCCGAACCGGGCCGCGCGCACAGGCGAAAGGATAGTGGAAACCCGGCGTCGATGCGCGCCGGCGTGTCATTGCTCCGCGTGCGGCAACCGGCGGAACACGACGCTCAGGTTGTTCGCCGGCATCTCGACGACCTCGATACAGTCGAGCCCGCGATCGAGGCCGAGCGCGACGACGGTCTCGAGATCGCGCACGCCCCACGACGGGTCGCGGCTGCGCAGCTGCAGGTCGAATGCCTCGTTCGACGGCGCCGTGTGCCGGCCTTCGCGGCGGTACGGACCGTACAGGAACAGCACGCCGCCCGGCCGCAGCAGCCGCGCCGCGCCCGCGAACAGCGCTTCCGTGCAGGCCCACGGAGAAATGTGAATCATGTTGATGCAGACGATCGCGTCGAGCATCGCGACCGGCCACGATGCCTCGCGCACGTCGAACGCCAGCGGCCTGGCGACGTTCGCGAGGCCCGCATGCGCGATCCACGCGGCGATCGAGTGCCGCGCCTGTTCGTCGGGGTCGCTCGGCTGCCAGCGCAGGCCCGGCAACGCCTGTGCGAAGTGGACGACATGCTGGCCGGTGCCGCTCGCGATTTCGAGCACGCTGCCGCTCGCCGGCAGCACGCGGCGCAATACGTCGAGGATCGGCCCGCGGTTGCGTTCGGCCGCGGGCGCCAGCAACCGCGCGGCGGGATCGGGCGAAGACGGGGCGCCGGTCACGATGCATGCTCCACGGGGTTGCCGCCAAGCCCCAGACGGGCCGTCAGTGCGTCGAGCGCCGGCGCGCAACGCGCCTCGACCTTCAGCGTCAGGATCGGATCGGCGCGCGTATGGCCGAGATTGAGCGCGGCGACCGGCTTGTGCCGCGCCTGCGCCCACACGCAGAAGCGGTAGCCGGAATACACCATCAGCGACGAACCGACGACGAGCAGCGCATCGGCCGCGTCAAGCGCCTGCGACGCCAGCGCCACGCGTTCGCGCGGCACGTTCTCGCCGAAGAATACGACCGCCGGCTTCAGCAAGCCGCCGCATGCGGGACAGGCGGGCACCCGGAACGTGTCGAGCGCGGCCCATTCGAGGTGCGCGTCGCCGTCCGCGGCCGGCTCGGCCTGCGCGCCCAGCAGGTCGGGATTGTCGGCCTCGAGCACCGTCTGGATCGTCGCACGCGCATGGTGTGCGCCGCATTCGAGACAGGTCACGCCGTGGATCCCGCCGTGCAGTTCGATCACGTCGTCGCTGCCCGCGCGCTGATGCAGGCCGTCGACGTTCTGCGTGACGAGGCGCTCGATCCGGCCCGCGCCGCCGAGCCGCGCCAGCGCGGCGTGCGACCCGTTCGGTTGCGCGCGGCCGACGACGGGCCAGCCGATCATGCTGCGCGCCCAGTAACGCCGCCGCGCGGCATCGGAACCGAGGAATTCGTGAAGCTGGATCGGCGGCGAGCGCATCCACTGGCCATTGCGGTCGCGATAGCCGGGAATGCCGGAATCGGTGCTGATGCCCGCGCCGGTCAGCACGAGCAGGCGCGGATGCCGCTCGACGAACGCGTGCAGCGCGTCGAGCGCGGCCGGGTCGACGCCGGCGGTTGAGGAGTCGTGCAAGGCTGTGTCGTTCATGTTGGCAACGCGTGATCGGGCGCGCGGGCCGGCCGTGCGACCGCACGAGCGGCCCGCGCGCCAACACATGATACATAACGCCGCCCGATCCGGCCGGCGGCCCCGGGCGCAAAACCGGCGCACAAAAAAAGACGCCCATTCGCCGCTCGGCGATGGGCGCTTCAACAATTGATCCATCGGGGTAGTGGATCAACTGACAGCACAAAGTTGCGACGTCCGCCATGCAGCCACCGGCGAACGCTTCCCCTGGACTACGCGTGTTCCACGATGCTGCGCCGCGTCGCGCCACCGGCGCTTCCGTGCGGTCCGGGTCAGGTCCGCCATACCGCAACGCGCGGCGCGCGAACGCATCCGCCACGCGACGACTTGCGTTGCGCGACGGCATGACGGTCCGGGATCCAGGCCGGGGCCATCCGCATGCATTCGGGGCTCATCCCCGACGGCCGACCGTCTCCGGTCGGCCTCGTGCATCCCGCGTGCACGTCGTCGTTCAGAACGAACCCGATTGCTCGGATGGAACGGAAAGCCGCGCGCTCACGTCGCCGCACGTAACGGCGAAGCGAATACCCTGGCAGGTCGGCGATTCATGTTTGCAACACGCCACGTTGCGATTCGGTCTCTTTTCATTCTCTTGTCCCCGTCTCCGATGCGTCCGACCTACTGAAGCGATCGCCGGGCCGACTACGCCCCCGCGATCACACTCACGGCCCCTACAGATATGCAAGGAGCGCACCATGCTTCGCGCGGCAAGGCCGCGCGGGCACCTGCAAGGCGGTCCGAAAGGATCGCGCACCGTCAGGAAGCGCGAACGTTTCGAAACTGAAACGCCCGCCGGCACGGGGCGATGGCCGGCCTTGCGCGTGGTCGCGCTGCAGCGGGCACCCGGGCGGGGACCGGCGCGTTGCGTCCGCGCGCCGCGGACAATCGTCCTACCATCGTCGCGCCCCGGCCTCGCTCGACGCGGCGTGACGCTGCGAATCGCGTAGCGCCGCGGACGCCGCACGCCGCACGCCGCACGCCGCACGCCGCATGCCGCATGCCGCATGCCGCACGGCTCGCGCGTTGCGCAAACACGCTAGCATTCGGACACGGAACGCCGCGCGTCCGCTTTTGCATCGCCCTCGAGGATCCGCCATGACCACGCCCGCCCCTGCCCGCCCCGACGTCGCTCGTCGCGTCTTTTCGGACGGACGGTTATCGATCGGCCTCACGCTGCCGCTGCTCCGCAGCGGCCGTATCGTCGCCGACTTCAACGAGCAGCTCGAACTCGCCGAGCTGGCCGATACACTCGGCTTTCGCGCACTGTGGATTCGCGACGTGCCGTTGAACAGCGCCGACTACCCGGACCCGGTCGGCCATCTCGACCCGTGGGTGCTGCTCGGTGCACTGGCATCGCGCACGCGGCGGATCGCACTGGCAAGCGGCGCGATCGTACTGCCGCTGCGACATCCGCTGCACATCGCGAAAGGCGCGCTGTCGGTCGCGACGCTGTCGGGCGGACGTTTCATCCTCGGGCTCGGCTCCGGCGACCGGCCGCCCGAATACGCGGCGTTCGGCATCGACGCGGAAACGCGTCGCGACCGCTACCGCGCACACTGGGAGGTCGTCGCGGCCGCGCTGGGCATACCGTCACGCGTGCTGCCCGACCAGGCGCCGCCCGACGCCCCCGAATTCACGCTGCTGCCGAGCGGCGACGATGCGGTGCCGATGCTCGCGGTCGGCTCGGGCGGACAAAGCGTCGACTGGATCGCGCGACACGCGATCGGCTGGATGACGTACCACCGCGATCCGGACACGCAGCGCGCCCGCCATTCGATGTGGCGCGCGGCGGTCGACCGGCTTCCCGCGCCGGAATTTCGCGCGTTCGGCGTGTCGATGCGGCTCGACCTCGCCGCGGACCCCGATGCGCCGGCCACCGCGCTGTCGCTCGGCTACGCAACCGGGCGCCGTGCGCTGGTCGACATCCTGCAGGACATGCGTGCGGCGGGCACGCATCATGTCACGCTGAACCCGGGATCGGACCGACCCGTGCGCGAGGTCATCGAGGAAATCGCCGAACACGTGCTGCCGGTCTTTCACGACGAACATGCCTGATTCATCAGGAAACCGAATTTATCCGATGCGTCGCACATGATCGGGCGAATGCGCACGTGGCAGGGGATTGCCCGTGCCCGACGGCAAACGGGCGTGACAGGCATCTTGCGATTCGGCAAGCCGTGCCCGCCCGATTGCCGGACCATCTGGAGCCGGCACCGGAGATTTGCCTGCGCGAGCGCACTGCAAACGCCCGCGCCGCCTTGGGGATGCCCGATTCGAATCGTCGTCGACGGAACTATTCGCGTCCGGCCGCGATCATGTTAACTTCCGTCCATCGTTCAGCCCGGCGGGCCGCGCCCCGATGCGCACCCGCATGCCCACTCCATGCGACATTTCCTCCTCGGCTGGCTGCTTGCCGCCGTCGTGTCGGCCGCCCATGCGGCCGCCCCCGCTCCGGCCGCCGCTTCGGCCGCTTCCGGCACCGCGCCCGCGCTGACGCCGCAACAGGCCCAGCAGGCACTCAATGTGCTCGAAAACCCCCGCGATCGCGCGCAGGTCGAAACGACGCTGCGCGCGATCGCAGCCGTCGGCGTACTGAGTGCGCCCGCGGCCACCGCCAGCAATGCGGCCGCGGCGAGCAGCGCATCGGCCGCCGCGGTCCCGACCGCGCTCACGTCGAACGGGCTCGCGTCGATGCTCGTTCGCCAGGGGGCGCACTGGACCACCGAAATCGGCAGCGCGCTGAAGGAATCGTTGCACTCACTGCTCGATGTCGGCTCGGTCGGCAACTGGTGGCATGACAGGCTGGTGCGCGCCGACGCGCGCGCCGAGCTCACGCACGCGGCCTGGACCATCCTCGCCGTGCTCGTGCCCGCGCTCTTCGTCGAATGGCTCGCGAGGCGGTTGCTGCGGCGTGCGCTGGCTGCGGTCGCGGCGCGGCGCGCCGGCCCATCGCGTACCGCCGCGCCCGATTCCGTCCCGCCCGACGACGACGCACCGCCGGACTCATCCGCCCCACCCGATGCCACCGACGCTGCCGAAGCCGCGCCGCCTTCATCCCACGGTCAAGGCGATGCGCGGCGTCACACCACGCTGCTGCACCGGATGCCGCGCGCGCTCGTCAGCCTGGGGCTGCGCGCGGTGCCGCTGCTCGTGTTCGTCGGCGTCGCGAGCCTGGCGATGTCGCTGCTCGGCGATACGGGCGCGCCGATCGAATCCGCGCTCGAAGCGCTGATCGACACCTACGTGATCTGCCGGCTCGTCACGATCGTCAGCCGGCTGTTCTTCCAGCCCGACGCGCGACAGCTGCGGCTGCTGCATATCAGCGACGCATGGGCCGATTTCGCGCAGCGCTCGATCGCGCGGATCGTGATCGTGGTCGGCGCCTGCACGGCCGCGGTCGAGATCGCCGCAAGCTTCGGCCTCAGCGAAGCCGGCCACGTCGCGCTGCTGAAAGCCGTCGCGCTCGCCGGGCACGTGATGATCTCGGTGCTGATCCTGCAGTGCCGCCGGCCGGTCGCAGCAAGGATCCGCACGGCCGGCGCCGACCGCCCGACCTTCGCCGTGGTCGCCAATGCGCTCGCGGACGCCTGGGCCCCCGTGTCGGTCTTCGTCGTGATGGCGCTGTGGTTCGTGTGGGCGCTCGACGTCCACAACGGCTACCGCGTGCTGATCACGCTCGGCGGCCGCTCGATCGCCGTGATGATCGGCATGCGGATGGTGTCGATCGTCGTGTTCGGCGCGCTCGCGCGGCTGTTCCAGCGCCGCGACGAGGACCGCACGCTCGTCCATCTGCACGCGTACCGCTATTACCCGCTGCTGCGCCAGATCGTATCGGGCGCGATCGGCGTCGTGACCCTCGTGCTGTTGCTGCAGATCTGGGGCGTGCCGGTCTTCCGCGCGTTCGGGACGGGCACCATCGGCCACCGCCTCGCGTCGGCGCTGGTGACGATCGCGATCGCGGCGATCGTCGCGCTCGTCGTCTGGGAAGCCGCGAACATCACGATCGAGCGCCGCCTGCAGCGCTGGACGCGCGAAGGCAACCTGGTGCGGGCGGCGCGGCTGCGCACGCTGCTGCCGATGCTGCGCTCGCTGCTGTTCGTGATGATCGCGCTCGTCGTCGTGCTGACGGGCCTCAGCGAACTCGGCGTGAACATCGGCCCGCTGCTGGCCGGGGCGAGCATCTTCGGCGTCGCGCTCGGCTTCGGTTCGCAAAAGCTCGTGCAGGATTTCATCACCGGGATCTTCCTGCTGATGGAAAACGCGATGCAGGTCGGCGACTGGGTCACGCTCGCCGGCGTGTCGGGCACGGTCGAATACCTGTCGATCCGCACCGTGCGGCTGCGCGCGGGCGACGGGTCGCTGTATACGATCCCGTTCAGCTCGGTGACGACCGTCAACAATACGAATCGCGGGCTCGGCAACGCGGCCGTCAAGGTCAGCATCGCGTACGGCGAGGACATCGATCGCGCGATCGCGACGCTGAAGGAAATCGGCGCCGCGTTGCGCGACGATCCGACGTACCGCGACGGCATCCTGTCGGACTTCAGCTACTGGGGTATCGACCAGGTCGACGGTGCGGCGCTCGCGCTGGCCGGACAGATGCAGTGCACGGACTCGGCGCGCTGGAGCGTGCAGCGCGAATTCAACCGGCGGATCGCGGAGACCTTCCGCGAGCGCGGGATCCAGATCGCCAATCCGCAGCGCAGCCTGGTTGCCTATGCGGACGGAACGCGGCCTGCCGGCAGCGATGAAGGCGACCACGCCACCGACGACATCACCGCGCCCGACACGCCGCCCCGGCCGCCGTCGCCCGGCAACGGGGGGCGCAAGCCCGGTTGATCGCTCAACGCGTGTGACGCGCCGCGCTCAACGCGCGGCGGGTTTCTTCACGCGCGCCGTCTTTTTCGCCGCAGGGCGTGCCGTTCCCGGTTTCGCCGCGCGTTTCGACGCGGCGGCACCCGGCGCGCGCTTCGCGGCGCTTTCCGGGCCGGCCGCCGGCGCGTCGCGCTGCACATGCCATTGCTCGAGCAGCACGCGCGTCTGGTCGGCGATCGTCTCGATCAGCAGCGCCGCACGCTCGCCCTCGAACGCGTCCCACTCGAGCAACTGCAGCGCCGAACGCTGCGCGATGTGGAATACCGTGAGCTGCCCGAACAGGCTCAGCGCGCGCAACCGCGTGACGGGATCGTCGGCCGGCCGCCCCGAAATGCGGCCGATCAGCGCGGCGCTCACGTCGTTCAGCGGCTTGCGCATGCGCGACATCAGGATTTCGCTCGCGCTCGCCGGCTCCTGGCCGCCCTGCTCGCGCGCAAAGAACATGCGCTGATTCATCGTCTTCGGCGCGGTGAACATCCGGTCCGACAGGGCGCGCAGCAACCCGATGAACGCATCGATCAGCACGTCGATCTCCGCGTGCGCATCGAGCATCGCCCATGCATGGCCGACCGCGGGCGCGAACACCTGCCAGCCGGTCTCCGCGATCGTCTCCACGCACGCGCGGTACACGCCTTCCTTGTTCTCGAAGTAGTACTGCAGCGCCGGCGCGTTCACGCCCGCCATCGCGGCGATCTCGCGCGTCGACGCGCCCGCGAACCCGCGTTCGCCGAACAGTTCGATTGCCGCCTCGATGATCCGCTGCCGCGTTTCGTCCCCGCGCGCGTAGCCGCCTGCCGACGTGCGGCGCAGCTTCTTCGCTTCATTCATGCCTTCCTCGTCGTTCGATCGATCGATATTCTACTTGACACAATTTTATCAACTGGAATAATTATTCCACTTGGAATAAATTGGATCCCGCATGTCGACGCCGCAAGACCCGCCCCAGCACCCGCCACAGAAAGCAGATCGTCAGGAAAACGGAACAACGCCGCGCAACGGAAACGGCGGATCGAAGCGGCGCATCCTGCTCGCCGTCGCCGTGCTCGTCGCCATCGGCGGCGCCGTCTGGCTCGGCCGCTGGTGGACGGTCGGCCGCTTCATCGAAAGCACCAACGATGCGTACCTGCAGGCGGACAGCATGACCGCCGCGCCGAAAGTCGCGGGCTACGTGACCGACGTCTACGTGCGCGACAACCAGGCCGTGAAGGCCGGCGATCCGCTCGTGCGGCTCGATGTCCGCCAGTACCAGGTCGCGCTCGCGCAGGCGCTGGCCACCGTCGACGCCCGCCGTGCGGACATCGCGCGCGCCGAAGCCGACATCAGCCAGCAGCGTGCGAATCTCGAGCAGGCCGACGCGCAGGCGAAGGTGTCCCGCATCAATGCCCAGCACGCCAGCGACGAATACACGCGCTATGCGCCACTCGCGGCAACCGGCGCCGAAACGCACGAACGCGTCGCCGACCTGAAGAGCACACGCGACCAGGCCGCCGCGACGCTGGCCGCGAACAACGCGTCGATCGCTGCCGCGCGCACGCAGATCGCGTCGTTCACCGCGCAACTCCAGCAGGCGCGCGCGCAGCTCGAGGCCGCGCAGGCCAGCGCCGCGCAATCGCAGCTCGATCTCGACAACACGATCGTGCGCAGCACGCTCGCCGGCCGCGTCGGCGATCGCACGGTACGCGTCGGCCAGTACGTGCAGCCCGGCACCCGGCTACTGACCGTCGTGCCGGTCGACTCGATCTATCTCGTCGCGAACTTCAAGGAAACGCAGATCGGCAACATGCGCATCGGCCAGCCCGTGTCGCTGCATGTCGACGCACTGCCGGACGGCACGTTGTCCGGCGTCGTCGACAGCTTCGCGCCCGGCACCGGCGCGCAGTTCGCGCTGCTGCCGCCGGAAAACGCGACCGGCAACTTCACGAAGATCGTCCAGCGCGTGCCGGTGCGCATCCGCCTGGACTCGAACGCCCGCGCGCAGCGCATGCTGCTGCCGGGGCTGTCGGTCACGGTCGACGTCGACACGCGTTCGGCCCGCGACGAGCAGCGCCATGGCTGATACGTCCGCCACGATGCCCGCGCCGCCGCACGAAGGCCGCGCAAGCGTCACCGACTGGATCGCGGTCGCGGCCGGCGCGCTCGGCGCGCTGATGGCCACGCTCGACATTTCGATCACGAACTCCGCGTTGCCGCAGATCCAGGGCGAAATCGGCGCGACCGGCACCGAAGGCACCTGGATCTCGACCGGCTACCTGATGTCGGAGATCGTGATGATCCCGCTCGCCGCGTGGCTCACGCGCGTGTTCGGGCTGCGCAATTTCCTGCTGACGAACTCCGCGCTGTTCATCGCGTTCTCGATGATGTGCGGCTGGTCGCACTCGCTGCCGATGATGATCGCCGGCCGGATCGGCCAGGGCTTCACGGGCGGCGCGCTGATCCCGACCGCGCAGACGATCATCCGCACGCGGCTGCCGCTGTCGCAACTGCCGGTCGGGATGACGCTGTTCGGCCTGATCGTGCTGCTCGGGCCGTTGTTCGGCCCGGTGCTCGGCGGCTGGCTCGCGGAAAACGTGAGCTGGAGCTGGTGCTTCTTCCTGAACCTGCCCGTGTGCCTGCTGCTGATGGCGCTGCTGGTGTTCGGACTGCCGTCGGACCGCCCGCACTGGAGCGCGTTCTTCAACGCGGACTGGCTCGGCATCTTCGGCCTCGCGATCGGCCTGAGCTCGCTCACCGTCGTGCTCGAGGAAGGCCAGCGCGAACGCTGGTTCGAATCGCAGATGATCGTCACGCTGAGCATCGTGTCGTTGGCCGGGATGATCCTGATCGCGCTGTCGCAACGCTTCGCGACACGACCGATCGTGCGGCTGTCGCTGATGCGCAACCCGCGCTACGCAAGCGTGATCGTGATCGTGTCCGCGGTCGGCGCCGGGCTGTACGGGGTGTCCTACCTGCTGCCGCAGTTCCTCGCGATCGTCGCCGGCTACAACGCGGAACAGGCCGGCGCGATCATGCTGCTGTCGGGGCTGCCGGCCTTTCTCGTGATGCCGATCCTGCCGCGCCTGCTCGGCAAGGTCGATTTCCGCATCCTCGTGATCTCGGGGCTGCTGCTGTTCTGCCTGAGCTGCATGCTCGACATCAGCCTGACCGCGCAGAGCGTCGGCCACGACTTCGTGTGGTCGCAACTGATCCGCGGCGTCGCGCAGATGCTCGCGATGATGCCGCTCAACCAGGCATCGATGGCGGCCGTCGCGCGTGAAGATTCGGGCGACGCGGCCGGGCTCTACAACATGGCGCGCAACCTCGGCGGTTCGATCGGCCTCGCGATCATCGGCACCGTGATCGACCGGCGCACGACCTACCATACAGCCATGCTCCGCGAATCGGTGACCGCCAACTCGCTGATCGGGCAGGACCGGCTGTCCGCCTATGCGGCCAACTGGTTCTCGCACACCGGCGACCTCGCGTATTCGAACCTGCGCGCGCTCGGACAACTGGCGCAGCAGATCCAGATCCAGGCCGTCGTGATGACCTACTCCGAAACCTTTTATCTGCTGGGCCTCGCGCTGCTCGCCTGCGTGCCGCTCGCGCTGCTGCTGAGAACGCCGCGCGGGCCGCAACCGATGTCGTCCGGCCATTGAACCGTCTTACGCGATGAAACCCTTCTTCCCGCCCCGCCGCCCCGCACTCACGCTGTGCGCGGCCGCGTGCCTGCTCGCCGGCTGCACGGTCGGCCCCGACTATCGCGGCGCACCCGCCGCCCCCGATGCGCCGACGTTCGTGCGCGCGCCTGCCGCCGGCGTCGACACCGCCGCGCCCGCCCCGAGCGCGTGGTGGCGCGCGCTGAACGACCGCCAGCTCGACGAGCTGATCACCGCCGCGCTCGTCTTCAACCCCGATCTGCACGCGGCCCAGGCACGCTTGCGTGCATCGCGTGCACAGCTCTCGCAACAGCGTGCGGCCCAGTTGCCGAAAGCGTCGGCCACCGCCGCGGCCGTCCGCATGCGCGAACCCGATATCAGCGCGCTCGGTTCGCTGCTGCCGTCGAACGGCTCGAACCCGTCGGGCGGCACGTCGCCGTCGCTGGGCGGCTCGGGCCCGCTGCAGCTCTATTCGGCGGGCTTCGACGCAACCTGGGAAATCGACCTGTTCGGCGGTACGCGCCGCGCGGTCGAAGCCGCGTCCGCACAGGCCGAAGCAGTGGATGCCGACCTCGCCGATACACAGGTGTCGATCGCAGCCGAAGTCGCCAATGCGTACGTCGACCTGCGCGACCAGCAGCAGCGGCTTGCGCTGTCGCGGCAAACCGCCGGGTTGCAGCAGAAGATGCTCGAACTCACGCAGCAGCGCCGCGCGCGCGGCGTCGCGGCCGATGCGGACATCGAACGCCTGACGACGCAGGTCGAGAACACGCGCGCGTCGCTGATCCCGCTCGACGCGCAGGTGACGGAGTCGCTCGACCGGCTCGCGATCCTGACGGGCCGCGCGCCCGGCGCGCTCGATGCCGCGCTGTCGAGCGCGGATGTGCCGCTGCCGACGCTGCCCGGCAACGTCGCGATCGGCGATCCGGCCACGCTGCTCAAGCAACGCCCCGACATTCGCGCGGCCGAGCGCCGGCTCGCGTCGAGCAATGCGCAGATCGGCGAGCATGTGGCCGACTATTTCCCGAAGGTGACGCTGCTCGGCGATCTCGGCTTCAGCGCGGCGGACCCGGGGCACCTGTTCCGCAAGCAGAATTTCACGTGGGTCGGTGCGCCGTACCTGCAATGGAACATCCTCGACTTCGGTCGCACGCGCGGCGCGGTACGGGCAGCCGAAGCGTCGCGCGACGAAGCGGAAGCGAATTATCAGAAGGCCGTGCTCGGCGCATTACAGGATGCCAACACCGCATTGCAGCGCTATGGACACCAGCGCGAGCACGTCGTCGCCTTGACGAAGGTGCAGACATCGGCCGTGCATTCGCGCTCGCTGATGGACGAGCGCTATCGTGCGGGCGTCGCGTCGATGATCGACCTGCTCGATACGCAACGCGAAGCGCTGTCCGCGCAGCAGAACGTGATTGCCGGGCAAGCCGAACTGATCAAGGACTACGTGTCGGTGCAGAAGAGCCTTGGGCTCGGCTGGCAGGCAAACGCAGGGTGACGGCGCCAGCGCGCGTGACGCACGGTCGCCGCATCACGCGCGCCGCAACAACCCATTGCGCGCGCAACAATACCGGTTCGGTTCGTCCGCAACGAGCGGGCCCGCGCCGCTTCGACACCGCGGCTATCGAAAACATATCGAATATCAATTAGCCAATCATCTGACGATATCTTCTAATTCAGTCGGCTTCCCCACCACCGATCGGATTCAAGGAGTTCCATCGTCATGTCCTCATCCTCTCATCGTGCGCTGCGGCACGCAGTCGCCGCGATCTGCGTTGCCCTCTCCGCTTCCCCGTATGCCGCCGAACTCACGCGCGACACGGGCGCGCCCGTCGGCGACAACCAGAATTCGCAGACGGCCGGCCCCGCCGGCCCCGTGCTGCTGCAGGACTCCGCGCTCATCGAGAAACTGCAGCGCTTCGATCGCGAGCGCATTCCGGAACGCGTCGTGCATGCGCGCGGCACCGGGGCATTCGGCGAGTTCGTGCCGAGCGCCGACATCTCCGACCTGACGAAAGCGAAAGTCTTCACGCCCGGCACCCGCACGCCGGTGTTCGTGCGCTTCTCGACCGTGATGGGTTATCGCGGCTCGCCCGAACAGGCACGCGATCCGCGCGGCTTCGCGGTGAAGTTCTATACGCAGCAGGGCAACTGGGACATGGTCGGCATCAACTGGCCCGTGTTCTTCATTCGCGACGGCATCAAGTTCCCCGACTTCGTTCACGCGAACAAGCCGAGCGCCGTGACCGGCGTGCAGGACCCGAACCTCGCGTTCGACTTCTTCGCCCATACGCCCGAAGCGACCCACATGCTGACGATGCTGTACACGGACGCGGGCATGCCCGATTCGTACCGCCGCATGGACGGCTTCGCGGTGCATGCGTTCAAGTTCGTCAATGCGCAGGGCGACGTGCACTACGTGAAGTTCCACTGGAAGAGCCAGCAAGGCGTGCACGGCCTGCGTCCGCAAGAGATCGCTGCGTCGATCGGGCACGACTGGAACATGATGACGAACGACCTGTACGGCGCGCTGAAGCAAGGCGATTTCCCGAAGTGGGATCTGTACGTGCAGGTGCTCACGCCGAAGGACCTGAACCGCTTCGACTTCGACGCGCTGGACGATACGAAGGTGTGGACCGGCGTACCTGAACGCAAGATCGGCACGATGACGCTCAATCGCGTGCCCGACAACTACTTCCAGTCAACCGAGGAATCGGCGTTCGCGCCGTCGCGGCTCGTGCCGGGCATCGAGCCGTCCGAAGACCGGATGCTGCAGGATCGCCTGTTCGCGTATGCCGACACGCAGATGTACCGTCTCGGCGCGAACTACATGGACCTGCCGATCAACCGCCCCGTCGTGCCGGTGGTCAACAACAACCAGGACGGCAAGATGAATTTCGGCGATCGCAAGGGCGAGGTGAACTACGAGCCGTCGACGCTGAACGAGCTTGCGCAGGATCCGCAGTACAAGTCGGTCCGCACGCCGCTCAGCGGCACGACGCAACAGGAAGCGATCCACAAGAAGCTGTTGTTCCGTCAAGCCGGCGAGTACTACCGCAGCCTGTCGCAGCAGGACAAGGACGACCTCGTCACCGCGCTGTCCGGCGATCTCGGCCAGGTGAAGAACGCGCATAACCAGTACGCGATGCTGTCGTACTTCTACAAGGCCGATGCCGACTACGGCACGCGGCTCGCGCAGGCCGTTCACGCGAACGTTCAGCAGGTGCAGTCGCTTGCGGCGAAACTGAGCGACAACTGATCCCGCGACGCCGGTCGCAGCCTGGCGTGCGCGGTGGTGCCGCGCACGCCGGCCCGACTTCTTCATCAGGACATCCTCATGCGATCAACACGCTTCATCCATGCGGTTCGCGTGGCGGCGACGGCGCTGGCGCTGGCCGCGATCGCCGGCTGCGCGCACCTGCCCGACCGGCCGGCGTACGGCAAGGCCGATCCCGCCGCACTGCGCCGCTACGACGGCGACTGGTTCGACGCCGCCCGCGTCGGCCGCGTCGACATCCTGCGCGCGTTGCACGACGCCGGGTATCCCGTCGACACCACCGACAGCCGCGGCTTTACGGCCGTGATACTCGCGTCGTACGACGGCCAGCCCGCCGCACTCGACTACCTGTTGTCGGCCGGCGCCAACGCGTGCATCGGCGATCGACACGGCAATACGGCGCTGATGGGTGCGCTCTTCAAGAACGAACCCGACATCGCCCGCCGCCTGATCGACACGCGCTGCCCGATCGACCAGACGAACGGCGCCGGCGAAACCGCACTGGGATTCGCGACGCTGTTCAATCGCTTCGAACTGATTCCGCTGCTCGTCGCGCACGGCGCGAATCCGAACCATGTCGACCGGCGCGGCCAGTCGCTGCTGCAGCTCGCGCTGACGCACGACAACACCGATGCCGCGGATGCGCTGCGTAAAGCCGGTGCCAGACCGTAGCGCGACTACGCGTCAACGTCTGATCAATGCGAACGCTCCGTGCTATGGTGCCGTTGGTTTCATCGCACGGAGACAGGAAAATGCTGAGTCGCTTCGCCATTGTTCTGGTTGCCGCCGGCGCGGCAACCAGCCTCGCGGCAACGGCCGCGAGCCCCCAACCGGACAGCGCCAATTCGTATCGCCAGCTGCGCACGCGGCTCTTTGCGGGCGTGACGGTCACCGCGATCTTCTCGCCGAACCAGTGCCAGAACGCGCAGCAAGCCGCAACCCGGGCACCCGTACCCACCGTATCAGGCGGTTTCGCGATACGCGATTTCATGGAAATCGGCGGCAATACGCTCGCGTTCGCCAACCAGCACCTGACCGTCCAGCCGAGCGGCGCGACGGTGCTCGAGCTGATCCAGTATCGCGTGATGCAGGACGAAAGCGCGACGGTAACGGTGCGCTCGCTTTCGCCCACGACGTACCAGCCCGTCGCGCCGGCCCAGGTGTTCCAGTGCACGCTCGGCGACGGCCTTCGTTTCGCCAATGCCTGGCGGGATCGCGACTGACGCGGGGAATGCGTAGCAAATGCGAGAATTCGTGTAAAAACAGCAGGAGTACTACGAAATATGGATAGCGCACGGATAGGAGGAGCGATTCGTGCGCGGCCTTTCAACACGTCGATAACGATCGTCATCTTCGCGGCCGGCGCGAGTCGCGCCAGTTCGAGGTTGTCGCCGCGCACCGCATTCAGCAGCATCCGCTCGCGCCCCGCCGCCTGCGCGACATCCAGCCGCCGTGGGCGCGGCAGCCTTGTCGTCGCGAGCCGGTGCAGCCGCACCTCCTCGCCACTCCATTCGCCCAGCGCCCCCGCCGGTTCGGTCTTCACGAACCGGCGCAAGCCATCGCGCGCATCGAGCCCGAACACCGCGGCGTCCGACTGGCCGTCAGACTGCCGTGTCTTTCGGCTGACGGCCAGCGTAGCTCGCCAGGCCGCGATCGCTCCTCGTTGACTGCGTCAACGTGCGGATTGCCGGCACCACCGCACGCAGGATACCGCCCCGCCCCCATTCGTTCGACCGTCGCGACGCACGCCCCCTCTTTTCGGTTCCTTTCGCCGGCTCCATCGAATCTCCATCTTTCCGCATAAAAGACGCCAACTAATCCACGCACACTCCGCTCCGTCAAAGCAGGCAATGGACTGCCTGCATTTCCTGGAGTCGCCATGAAGAATCAGAAACGATGCTGCTACAGCGCGGTATGCGCGCTGGCGGCGGCAGTACTGGCGGGGTGCGGACCCGCCGATCAGCAGGCCGCCGCACCGGCCATCCCGGTTGCGGCGATGACGCTCGCGGCCGCGCCCCTCGACGTGAGCGAAGACCTGCCGGGCCGCGTCGCGGCCGTGCGGATCGCCGAGATCCGCCCGCAGGTCAGCGGCATCGTCCAGCGCCGGCTGTTCGAACAAGGCACCGAGGTGCGCGCGGGCCAGCCGCTGTTCCAGATCAATCCGGCGCCGTTCAAGGCCGACATGGACACGGCCGCCGCGTCGCTGCAGCGCGCGCAGGCCGCGCTCGAACGCGCGAAGGTGCAGACCGCGCGCTTCAAGCCGCTCGTCGAGGCCGATGCGATCAGCCGCCAGGTGTACGACGACGCCGTGTCGCAACGCGACCAGGCCGCCGCCGACGTCGCGCAGGCCCGCGCGACGCTCGCGCGCCGCCAGCTCGACCTGAAATTCGCCGCCGTGGAGGCGCCGATCGCCGGCCGCATCGACCAGGCGCTCGTGACCGAAGGCGCGCTGGTGTCGAGCACCGACAGCCAGCCGATGGCGCGCATCCAGCAGATCGACCAGGTCTACGTCGACGTGCGCCAGCCGGCCGCGTCGCTCGAATCGCTGCGCGGCGCGCTTGCCGCGCAGCCGGGCGCGACCGGCAACGGCCTGCCGGTCGACGTGCTGCGCGACGACGACACGCGCTTCGACGTGAAGGGACGCATGCTGTTCTCGGGCGTCAACGTCGATCCGGGCACCGGCGACGTGCTGCTGCGCGTGCTGGTCGACAACCCGAAACGCCAGCTGCTGCCGGGCATGTACGTGCGTGCCCGCATTCCGCGCGCGCACTACGCCAGCGCGGTGATGGTGCCGCAACAGGCGGTCGTGCGCGCGGGCGGCAAGCCGCAGGTGTGGGTGCTCGACGCGAAGGGCACCGCGCATCTGAAGGCCGTCGAGGTCGGCGAGCTGACGAACCGCAGCTACCGCATCAAGTCGGGCCTGCAGGCCGGCCAGAAGATCGTCGTCGAAGGCATGGAACGCCTGATCGACGGCGCGCCGGCCGCCGCGACCGACTGGAAGTCGCCCGACGCGGCCACCACCGCGTCCGCGCGCTGAGTCACGAGGAGCCAACAGTCATGGCTGAATTCTTTATCCGACGCCCGGTGTTTGCGTGGGTGATCGCGCTCTTCATCATCCTGACGGGGCTGATCGCGATCCCGCAACTGCCGGTCGCGCGCTACCCGTCGGTCGCGCCGCCGTCCGTCACGATCACCGCGAACTACCCGGGCGCCACGCCGCAGACGATGAACGACGGCGTGCTGAGCCTCATCGAACGCGAACTGTCCGGCGTCAGGAACCTGCTCTACTTCGAATCGTCGGCCGATACGTCCGGCTCCGCGCAGATCACCGTGACGTTCAAGCCCGGTACCAACCCGGAGATGGCGCAGGTCGACGTGCAGAACAAGATCAAGTCGGTCGAGCCGCGCCTGCCGGCGGCCGTGCGCCAGAACGGGCTGATCGTCGAATCGGCGTCGTCCGGCTTCCTGATGCTGATCGGCCTGCGCTCCGACAACGGCCGCTTCGACGAAGGAGCGCTCGCCGACTACATGGCGCGCAGCGTGTCCGAGGAACTGCGGCGAATCGACGGCGTCGGGCGGGTGCTGCAGTTCGGCTCCGAACGCGCGATGCGCATCTGGGTCGATCCGCAGAAGCTGATCAATTTCGGCCTGTCGATGAGCGACCTGACGACCGCGATCGGCCAGCAGAACGTGCAGATCGCGCCGGGCAGCCTCGGTGCGCTGCCCGCGCTGCCGGGCCAGCGCGTGACCGTGCCGCTCATCGCGCAGGGCCAGCTCACGACGCCGGAGGAGTTCGCGAAGGTCGTGCTGCGCGCGAACGCGGACGGCTCGAAAGTCGTGCTCGGCGACGTCGCACGCATCGAACTCGGCTCGCAGAACTACACGTTCGTGAGCCGCGAGAACAACAAGCCGGCCACCCTCGCCGGCGTGCAGCTCGCACCGGGCGCCAACGCGGTGAAGACCGCGGACGCGATCCGTGCGCGCATGGCCGAACTGAGCAAGTCGATGCCGTCCGGCATGACCTACTCGATTCCGCTCGACACGTCGCCGTTCGTGAAGATCTCGATCGAGAAGGTGCTGCACACGCTGCTCGAAGCGATGGTGCTCGTGTTCCTCGTGATGTACCTGTTCCTGCAGAACGTGCGCTATACGCTGATTCCGGCCATCGTCGCGCCGGTCGCGATGCTCGGCACGTTCACGGTGATGCTGATGACCGGCTTCTCGATCAACGTGCTGACGATGTTCGGCATGGTGCTCGCGATCGGCATCATCGTCGACGATGCGATCGTCGTCGTCGAGAACGTCGAGCGCCTGATGGCCGAGGAAGGATTGTCGCCGAAGGACGCGACCTCGAAGGCGATGAAGGAAATCACCGGCGCGATCATCGGCGTCACGCTGGTGCTGACCGCGGTGTTCCTGCCGATGGCGATGGCGAGCGGCTCGGTCGGCGTGATCTACCAGCAGTTCACGATGTCGATGGCCGTGTCGATCCTGTTCTCGGCGCTGCTGGCGCTGACGCTCACGCCGGCCCTGTGCGCGACGATGCTCAAGCCGCTCGAACCGGGCCATCACGAGAAACGCGGCTTCTTCGGCTGGTTCAACCGCCGCTTCGATCGCCTGACGAAATGGTACGAGACGCGCGTCGGCCGCCTGGTCGGCCGCACGGGCCGGGTGATGCTGGTGTTCGTCGCGATCTCCGGCGCCCTGGTGTTCGGCTTCCGCAGCCTGCCGTCGTCGTTCCTGCCGGACGAGGACCAGGGTTACTTCATCACCAGCTTTCTGCTGCCCGCGGACGCTACCGCCGAACGTACGCACGACGTGGTCGAGACGCTGGAGAAGCATCTTGCCTCGCGTCCGGCAATCCAGTCGAGCATTTCCGTGATCGGCTACGGCTTCTCGGGGCAAGGTCCGAACGCGGCGATCAACTGGTCCGTGATGAAGGACTGGAAGAACCGGGGCGGCGCGTCGACCCTCGAGGAAGGCATGCTCGCGCAGCAAGCGATGGCCGGCGTGACCGAAGGCACGGTGATGAGCCTGCTGCCGCCGGCGATCGACGAACTCGGCAACAGCTCCGGCTTCTCGATGCGTCTGGAAGACCGTGCCAACCAGGGCGCGGCGGCGCTCAAGGCGGCGGAAGTCAAGCTGCTCGAACTCGCCGCGCAAAGCAAGGTCGTGGCGGGCGTGTACCCGGACAGCCTTCCTGCCGGCACGAGCATCCGCCTCGAAATCGACCGTGCGAAGGCGCAAGCGCTCGGCGTGTCGTTCACGACGCTCAGCGACACGCTGTCGACCGCGATGGGTTCGACCTACGTGAACGACTTCCCGAACGCGGGCCGCATGCAGCAGGTGATCATCCAGGCCGACGCGCCGGCGCGCATGCAGATCGACAACGTGATGAAGCTGTACGTGCGCAACGCGGCCGGCGGCATGGTGCCGCTGTCCGAAGTGGTTCGCCCGGTATGGGCCGAGACGCCGCTGCAGATGGTGCGCTTCAAGGGCTACCCGTCCGCGCGGATCTCGGGCAACGCCGCACCGGGCCAGTCGAGCGGCGCGGCCATGGCCGAGATGGAGCGTCTCGCCGCGCAACTGCCGCCGGGCTTCGCGGTCGAGTGGACCGGCCAATCGCTGCAGGAAAGCCAGTCGGCGTCGCAGGCGCCGATGCTGATGGTGCTGTCGATGATCGTCGTGTTCCTCGTGCTCGCCGCGCTGTACGAAAGCTGGTCGATCCCGCTGTCGGTGATGCTGGTGGTGCCGCTCGGCCTGATCGGCGCGATCGGGGCGGTGCTGCTGCGCGGCCTGCCGAACGACGTGTTCTTCAAGGTCGGGATGATCACCGTGATCGGCTTGTCCGCGAAGAACGCCATCCTGATCGTCGAATTCGCGAAGCAGCTGCGCGAGGAAGGCAAGGGGCTCGTCGAAGCGGCCGTGCAGGCGTCGAAGCTGCGCCTGCGCCCGATCCTGATGACCTCGCTCGCGTTCGGCCTCGGTGTCGTGCCGCTGATGATCGCGACCGGCGCCAGCGCCGAAACGCAGCACGCGATCGGTACCGGTGTGTTCGGCGGCATGGTGACCGCCACGGTGCTGGCCATTTTCTTCGTCCCTGTTTTCTTTGTGTTCGTGACGAGCATCCAGGAGCGCATCGGCGCATGGCGGGCTTCCCGCAAGCAGCCGGCCGCCCCGACTCACGGACAGGAAGGTTGATGCCATGCGATTGCTCATTCTCCCCCTCGTCCTCGCCCTGTCGGCCTGCTCGCTCGCACCGACGCTGGTCAAGCCCTCGATGCCGGTGCCGACGGCCTACACGGCCGCCGCGGCCGCCGACCTCCAGGCCAACGCCGCCGATCTCGGCTGGCGCACGATGTTCGGCGATCGCCGCCTGCAGCGCCTGATCGAGCTCGCGCTCGAGAACAACCGCGACCTGCGCGTCGCGGCGCTGAACGTCGAGGCCGCCGAAGCGCAGTACGGCGTCCAGCGTTCCGCGCGCCTGCCGTCGATCGGCGCCGGCGCGAGCTTCACGCGCCAGCGTACGTCGGACGACACGCAGTCGAGTCCGCCGCTGTTCGGCACGACGCAGAACCAGTACGGCGTGAACGTCGGCATCAGCGCGTTCGAGATCGACCTGTTCGGTCGCGTGAAGTCGCAGTCGGATGCGGCGTTTGCGCGCTACCTCGCAACCGATCATGGCCGCCGCGCGGTGCAGATCTCGCTGGTCGGCGGCGTCGCGGACGCGTACTTCGCGGAACGCCTCGCGCAGGAGCAACGCCAATTGTCCGAGCGCACCCTCGCCGACTGGCGACAGTCGCTCGACCTCGCGCGCCGCCTGAAGGATGCGCATCAGGCGAGCGGCGTCGACATCGCACAGGCCGAAGGCCAGGTCGCGAGCGCCACGGCCGATCTCGAAGCGCGCACGCGCGCCGTCGAGCAGGCACGCAACGCATTGCGCCTGCTGGTCGGCACCGATCTGCCGAAGGATCTGCCGGAGCCGGTGCCGCTTCAGCAGCAACCGGTGATGACGCAACTGCCGGCCGGTCTGCCGTCCGAACTGCTGTTCCGTCGTCCTGATATCCAGCAGGCCGAACAGAATCTCGTCGCCGCCAATGCCGATATCGGCGCCGCACGCGCAGCGTTCTTCCCGCGCCTGTCGCTGACGTCGTCGATCGGCTTCCTCAGCCCGGCGATGGGCGGCCTGTTCGACGGCGGACAACGCACGTGGAACTTCGCGCCGCAGGTCACGGTGCCGATCTTCCAGGGCGGGCGCCTGCGCGCCGAGCTGCGTCTCGCGGAAGTGCGCAAGTCGAGTGCCGTCGCCGAGTACGAACGCTCGATCCAGACCGCGTTCCGCGAAGTAGCCGACGGTATCGCCGGGCGCGAGACCTTCGGACGGCAGATCGACGCGCAGACGCGCGTGGTCGGCTCGGCCGAGCGCCGCACCGACCTGTCGAACCTGCGCTATCGCGCGGGTGTCGAGGGGCGGCTGGAACTGCTCGATTCGCAGCGGCAGCTCTACTCGGCACGGCAGGCGCTGCTCGACCTGCGTCGCAGCGAGCTCGGCAACGCCGTTGCACTGTACAAGGCGCTCGGCGGCGGCCTGACGGACAAGGACGTCGCACCGTCGGCGAGCGTGGTGCAGAACTGAACGAACGGCGCCGCTCCATCCCGCGCGGCAGCGGGACGGAACGGCGCGATCCGGCCCGGCAACGGGCTGCCCCGATTGTTCGACATCGCACGGCGAACCCCATGACGAATTCCCTGATACTGATTGCAGAAGACGAACCCGATATCTCCGACATCCTCGATGCATACCTGACGCACGACGGCTTTCGCACCTACCGCGTCGCCGACGGGCAAGCGGTGCTCGACGTACAGCCGCACCTGAAGCCCGACCTGATCCTGCTCGACGTGAAGATGCCGCGGGAAAACGGCTGGAACGTGCTCACCGAGCTGCGGCGGCGCGGCAACACGCCCGTCGTCGTCCTCACCGCGTTCGACCGCGACCTCGACCGGCTGCAGGCGCTGCACGCCGGCGCGGACGACTACATCGTCAAGCCGTTCAACCCGGCCGAAGTCGTCGCGCGGCTGCGCGCGATCCTGCGCCGGTCGGCCGCGCCACCGGCGGCGCTCATGTTGCGCGTCGGCGACCTGGAGATCGACACCGACAGCTATCTGGCCCGCGTGCGGACGGATTCCGCCGAGATACCGATCACGCTGACGCTGACGGAATTCCGGCTGCTCGCTCACATGGCGCGATCGCCGAGCCGCGTGTTCACACGCGGCGAACTGCTCGAGGCGTGCATGGCCGACGTGAGCGCGCTGGAGCGCACGGTCGACAGCCACATCTGCCGGCTGCGCAAGAAGCTCGAACAGGCCGGCGCACCGGGCATGCCCGAAGTGATGCGCGGTGTCGGCTACCGGCTGCGGGGCCTGCAGTGACGTTGCCGGCGAAGCCCGGCCGGCAAATCGGACAGGCGATCGGCCTGGGCGCAATCGTCGCCGTGCTGACCGCCTGCACCGTTGCCTTCCTGCTTTACGCGTCGCGTCACCCGGCGGCATTTCCGCACGATGCAGCGGCCGGCACGATGATCGGCAGCGCGTCCACTTACCTGATGCTCGCGACGGTGCTGTTCGTGTGCCTGCTGGCCGCCGCGTTCGACCTGTTCCGGCAGATGCGCCGTACGCTCGCGGCACTCGACGCGATGGCCGCCGACACCGCCCGCATCGCCGCCGGCGACCGGTCGGCGCGTGCGATTTCCCGCGACGGCTGCATGTCCGGCCTGTCGCGCTTCATCGAGGACTTCAATGCGATGACCCATCAACTGAAACATCTCCGGGCACTCGAAACCCGGCTCGAAGCCATCAAGGGGCTCGTCGACGAAGCCGACGCATCGTCAAGCGACGCGCTGCTTCACCATGTCGACGACCTGTTCCGGTTCGTCGACGACCTTCAGGTTGCCGAACGGCCGGAGGGGTTGACGCTCGATCTGTGCTCGACGGCGCTCGACCGCGAAATCGCCGGTGCCATCGATTCGGTCCGCGAAGCGTTTCGTGAAACGGGGTTCGTCATCGACCTGACGACCGACGCAACCGTCGTGACCTGCGACGGCGCGCGCATCCGGCAGGCCGTTCTCGCGCTGCTCGACGACATGCGGTGCCATTCCGCGCCGGCCACGCTGAAGCTCTTCGTCGAAGATCGCGCCGCGGGCGCCGTCGTCCGGATCGAAGACGAAGGTTCGCGACGATTCGTCGAATCCGGGCTCGGCGTGTTCGTCGCGCGCGCGATCGTCCAGGCGCACGGCGGGCAGTCGCGCCATCTCGCCTCGCCCCGCGGCAATGCCGTTCTCGAATTCGACCTCCCGCGACACCCGCCGGCCATTCGAGCATTTCCTCGATAGCAACCGGCCATTACGAAACGAATCGGAAATGATCGACGAATCGATTCCGGCATTACCTTTCTTGTCGACTTCGATCATTACAAAATGCCGTCGATCTTTTCAAAATCATTGCGCTTTATTCGATTTAATTTTGTTTCATATAATCAAAAAAAGTTTGACACTGCGCTTTCGTTCTTGATAACTTCCGATGCAAGCAATCTGACGGATTGCTCACCACGCAATCGATTCCGCTCTACGTTTTTTCGCTTCCGCCGCACCGCAGTGCTCGCCGCCGGCTGATTTTCTCGCACACCGGCGCATGCAATATCCCGATGCATCTCATTGGACGGCTGTCATCCGGCAGCGGGCCGAAGGATCGAATCAAATGAGCAGGACAACGAAACTGTTGCTCTAGCAATCCCGCCCGCATCCAGTCCGGCGCGGCTGCCTCGCAGCGCGACGCAGCCCTCCCGTTATCGCGTTTTCCGTATTTCGCCCCCGGAGCAAACCCATCTCTCCGGATCGGGTGAAAGGCCCTGTCGCGTCCGTGCCATCCGCACGCATGCGGCAGCAAGCGGCGGTGCACGATCCGCACCGCTGTCGACCGTTGTTGTTCGTGCCGTTCGATGTTCAACCGGAGGGGTAATTCAAATGAATCAGGTTGCAGACAAGAAACACAAGCACATTCGCATCGTCAAGCTCGCACTCGCCGCCGCGGCATTCGCTTCGTTCGGCATGGCGACCGCCCATGCCGCACCGGCGGCAGGCTGGACGGAAACCCGCACCAAGGGATTCCTGCCGCTCGTGCAGCAGAGCGAAGCCGGTACCGCCGGCGCGCCCGCCGCGAGCACGGCCGCCGCTGCCGCCTCGGCCATCGAGATGGCGCCCGGCGAATCGGTCGACATCGTGCTCGGCTTGAACCTGCGCAACGAGGCGCAACTCGACCAGTACCTGCGCGATCTGCATACGCCCGGCTCGCCGCACTACAGGCAGTTCCTCACGCCGGCGCAGTTCGCCGCGCAATATGCGCCGACCGACCAGCAGGTCGCGTCCGTCGTCGCGCACCTGCGCAAGGAAGGTTTCGTGAACATCGTGGTCGCGCCGAACCGCCTGCTGGTATCCGCGTCCGGCACCGCGGCGACCGTCAAGTCCGCATTCCGCACGACGCTCAAGCGCTTCACGCGCAACGGCCGCAGCGTCTATGCGAATACCGATGCCGCGCAAGTGCCGAACGCGATCGGCAACATCGTGGGTGCGGTGCTCGGGCTGCAGAACGTCGAGCTGATGCATACCGGTGCGGGCAGCAAGCCGCAAGGCAACACCAGCAACCTGACGATTCCGGCCGGCGCGTCGGCGGTGCCGCACAACCCGACCGAGTTCTCGTCGATCTACGGCGGCGACGGCGTGCCGAACGCGTCGCAAACCACCGTCGGCGTCATCTCCGAAGGCGACCTGTCGCAGACGGTGAGCGACCTCAATACGTTCGCGGCGAACAACGGCCTCGGCACGATCGCAAGCGCCATCGTGAAGACCGGCCCGTCCGGCAGTTCGTACACCGACACCGACGGCACCGTCGAATGGAACCTCGACAGCCAGTCGATCGTCGGCTCGGCAGGCGGTGCCGTGAAGCAGGTCGTGTTCTACGTGGCGCCGTCGATGACGCTCACCGCGATCACCGCCGCCTACAACAAGGCCGTGACCGACAACGTCGCGAAGGTGATCAACGTGTCGCTCGGCGTGTGCGAATCGTCCGCCAACAGCACGGGCTCGCAGGCCACCGACGACACCATCTTCAAACAGGCGGTCGCGCAGGGGCAGACCTTCTCCGTGTCGGCCGGCGACCACGGCGCGTACGAATGCGCGAGCGGCACGCCGTCGCGCTCGACCTACACGGTGAGCGAACCGGCCACGTCGCCGTACGTGATCGCCGTAGGCGGCACGACGCTGTTCACGAATACGTCGACCAACGCGTACAACAGCGAGATCGTCTGGAACGATCCGAGCTGGCAGCCGGGCACGGTGTGGTCGACGGGCGGCGGGTACAGCAAGTACGAGGCCGCGCCGACGTGGCAGTCGTCGACCCTGACCGGCTCGACCAAGCGCGCGCTGCCCGACGTCGGCTTCGACGCCGACCTGCGCACCGGCGCGATTCTCGTCGTGAACGGCCAGACCTCCGACACGCTGTGGGGCTCGGGCTACCTGAACAACGAAGGCGGCACGAGCCTCGCCGCGCCGATCTTCACGGGCATCTGGGCGCGGCTGCAGTCGGCCAACAACAATGCGCTCGGCTTCCCCGCGTCGAGCATCTACAAGTACTTCCCGTCCAACGCGGCGTTGCTGCACGACGTCACGTCCGGCAACAACGGCAGCGGCACGTACGGCTACAAGGCGAAGGCCGGCTGGGACGCGACGACGGGCTTCGGCAGCGTGAACATCTCGAAGCTGAATACATTCATCCAGAGCACGTCGGACTTCGCACGCTGATGCGCCGATGACCGACGCGGTTCCGCGTGCGCGTCGTTGCGCGCGCCCGGGACCGCACGCAACCGCGTAAAAGCCCGCGACAGGTGCAAGCCGTCGCGGGTTTTCTGCATTCCGCGTCAGCTCGCGAAGCAGCATCGGGCGGGACGATACGCGCGCCGACCTTGCAATCGTTGCGCCAGCAACTTTCAGGTTCCTTACCCGCCGGGTGCCCGCCCGCTTACGGACCGCAAGGTACACACTGTTACACAACGCTGCGACAACTTCCGCGGGTGTCGTGCGTTTAACCGAATATGACGATTCGTCGCGGGACTTCCATCATGCGAACACGATCTTGCCGCCTGCACCGGCCGCTGCCGCCGGCGCAGGCGCGGACGATCGCGGGACGGTGCTCAAGCCGATCGCGCAGCCCGCGTGCCTGCCAACGCTGCCTCCACACCGAACGGACAACAACATGAACAACACACGTGCACACCGCCCCGTCAGGACGTTGATCGCTTCGTCCCTCATCGTGTCGCTGCTCGGCCTGTCGGCCTGCAACAAGAACGGCGACGGCAGCCCCGCCGCACCGGCGAGCGACGCAAGCGCGGCCGCGGCCGCGCAGCCGGCCTCGACACCCGTTGCCTACACGCCGCCGAGCGCCGACCAGCTCTACCAGATGGTCGCGCCGATCGCGCTGTTCCCAGACAAGCTCGTCGCGCTGGTGCTGGCGGGTGCGACGTATCCGGACCAGGTGAGCGCCGCGAACAATTGGGTCACGCAGAATCCGGCATTGAAGGGGCAGGCACTCGCGGCCGCCGCCGATGCGCAGCCGTGGGACCCGTCCGTCAAGGCGCTGACCGCCTTCCCCGCGGTGCTGTCGCAGATGGCGTCGAACCCGGTCTGGACCACGTCGCTCGGCCAGGCGTACTACAACGATCCGACCGACGTGATGAACGCGATCCAGGTGATGCGCCAGCGCGCCCAGACGTCCGGCCATCTCCGCTCGGGCGGCCAGATACGCGTCACGCAAGTCGCGCGGGCCGCGCCGACCGGCTATACGCCGGCCACCGACGCGCCCGTGGGGTACGCCGGGCCGGCGATCGTGCCGCCGCCCGGGCAGGCGATCGAGATCGAGCCCGCGCAGCCGGATGTCGTGTACGTGCCGTCGTACAACCCGACCGTCGTCTACGGCGAGCCGGTATCGGCCTACCCCGGCTACGTTTACCGGCCGCCCGCATACAGCACCGGCGAAGTCGTGGCGGCCAGCGTGATCACGTTCGGCGTCGGCATCGCCGTCGGCGCCGCGATCTTCGGACACCACGACTGGGGCTGGCATGCGTGGGGCGTGAACTGGGGGGCACCGCATCCGGAAGGCCCGAGGTGGAACGGCGGGTGGCAGCGCCCGGCCGTGGTGTACAACCACACCACGTACGTGACGAAGTCGACCACCGTGATCAACAACATCACCAACATCCGCAACACGCGCATCACGAACAACTACGGCGGCAACGTCACCACCAACAACACGACGATCGAACGCAATGCCGCACAGCCGGGTGCCGAACCGATGCACGGACAGGCCATGGCGCCGCGCGCGGGCGCAGCGCCGATGACGATGCCGCACTTCGGCGCGAACGACGCGCGCCCCGGCACGCGACCCGCGCCAGAAGCATTCGCGCAGAACCGTGCGAATGCGCCACATGCCGTGGCACCGGCGCAGCATCCGTCCGGCACGACGCACGACAAGCGGCAGCAGGCGATGCAACAGGAGCGTGCAGCCGCGCAGGAAAATCATGCGGCAGCACAGCAACAACAACGCGAGGAAATGCAACAGCATAACGCGGCGCAGCAACGCGAAGCGCTGCAGCAACGCAACGAAGCGCAACAACAGGAGCGCGCGCAGGCCCAGCAACGTAACGAAGCGCAGCAACAACACGCGGACGCCCAGCAACGCAACGAAGCGCAGCAGCAACGCGCGGATGCCCAGCGACGCAACGAGGCTCAGCAGCAGCAACGCAAAGAGATGCAGCCGCACGCCGAAGCGCCGCTGCAGGAACACGCGGCACCGCGCCCTCGGCAACCGGCAACCGAGCACGCGGCGGCGCCGCATCCGCACCCGCCCGAATCCCACCCGCAGCATGAGTCGCACGAGCATCATCCGGGGTAAGTCCCGCCGACGGTAGCGCGAATGCCGCGCTGCCGTCGGGCGATCCGCCGATCAATCGGCCCAGCTCCGCACGTAGTCCGGCACGGGCACGCCGCCGTCCGCATGCACCGGTGTGCCGCGCGCCATCTTCAGCGGCAGTATTCCGGTCCACACCGCAAGCGCCAGATCCTCGTCCTTGTCGGACGGCAGCGAATCGCTGATTTTCACCGCCGCTTCGTCCATCGCGGTCATTCGGCCGATCAGCTCGCGATGGCCGAATTCATCGACACCGGCCTCTTTGCACGGCATCTGCGCACGATGAAGTCGCGTTATGCCGACCGGCGCAGCCGCCTCGAGTCGGCCCTCGCGCGCCACCTCGGCACCGTGTTGAGCGTGCGTGACAGCCCGGGCGGCATGCATCTGTCGGCGGATCTCGCGGCGCCGCTGCACGACGCCGAAGTCGCGCGCGCCGCCTCCGCGCATGGCCTGCTGCTGCAGCCGCTGAGCAGCTATCGCGTCGGCGAGGGCCGCGCGTACAACGGCTTCGTGCTCGGCTATTCCGGGCTGGACGACGCGACGATCGAAACGGCGACGACGCAGTTCGCGGCCGTCATCGAACGATTCGGCCGCCCGCGCCGCTGAGCGGCGCTCACAGTTGCGATTCGATCGGAAACAACCCCAGAAACCAGACTTCCATTCGTCGCGCCGCTGAAACCTCCGGCTCGTGATCGATCTCGGTGACCTTCCCGTCCGCATCGGTCTGGATCCACTTGAGCCGCCCCTGCCCGGCCGCATCGGTGCGCGACTCGACACGCCACGCGATCCGGTCGAGTCGCGCTTCGAGATCGTTCGCCACCTGGGACGCAATCGCCGGGCTCTCGCAGTAAACGCCGATCTCCGTATTGAGGTTCAACGAGCGCGGATCGAGATTCATCGATCCGATGAAAATGCTCGTGTGATCGAACACGTAGGTCTTTGCGTGCAGCGACGCGCGCGACGAGCCGATGATGACCTGCTTCGAAATGCTCTTGTCGCCCGACGGCCGCCGCTCGTAGAGCCGCACGCCGGCCTTCACCAGATCGCTTCGATAATGCCGGTAGCCGGCATGCACGGCCGCCACGTCGGTCGACGCAAGCGAGTTGGTCAGCACCGTCACGCGCACGCCGCGCGCCGTGAGCGCCCGCAATCGTTCGACGGCCTCCTTGCCCGGCACGAAATACGGCGACACGATCAGCAGGTCGTGCCGAGGCTGCAATGCAAGCGCACGCAGCTGCGGCATCAGGTGTCCGTCGGCGTCCTTCGGCGCATGCGCGATCTTCGACGGATCGTCGTACAGCACCGTCGCGTGCCCCCACGACAGTTCCGTGCCCTGCCCATGCACGATCTGGTCGAGCCGCTGCCGGGCCTCGAGCACGTACGGATTGTCCTCCATCGCCCGCAGGTAGTCGCGCAGCCGTTCGCGCTCGCGATCGAGCCCGCCCGGCGCCGCATCGTGCCCGACCAGCGCATCGATCGGATACGCGTACGGAGAATTCCAGAACGTATCGAATTCGGTCGAGATGTCCTTCACGGCCGGACCGTGGACGACGACGTCGAGATCGCCGAACTCCAGCATCGACGATGCGCCGAAGTACTCGTCGCCGATATTGCGGCCACCGACGATCGCCACCTGGTTGTCCGCGATCATCGCCTTGTTGTGCATGCGCCGGTTGACGCGCGCGAACTCGAACACCGTGCCGATTTTCTTGAACCGGCGCGTGGCCACCGGATTGAACAACCGGATCTCGATGTTCGGATGCGAACTGATCTCGAGCAGCTTGCGGTCGTCCGCGTTCGTGCCGAGATCGTCGAGCAGCGCGCGCACGCGCACGCCACGATCGGCCGCGCGAATGACCGCATCGGCCAGTTCATGTCCGGTCAGGTCGTCGTGCCAGATGTAGTACTGAAGATCCAGCGACCGGTCGGCCCGGTCGGCCAGCAGCACGCGCGCATCCAGCGCATCGACCGGATCGGTCAGCAGATGGAACGCATCCTGCCCGGGATGGGCGCTGGCCTGCTGCTGGAACGCCGCGCCCAGGCGGGTGTGTTCCGTATCGGTGAACGCATGCGTCGGCGCGCGATCGGCCTGCGGCGGAAGGCTGGCGCACGCAACGAGCGCCAGCAACGAAAGAATCGCACCCCACGAACGCAGCATGGTCATGATGACCGTCCCCACTCCCGGCGAAGTCTGTTTTTCTGGTCGCCGGATGACTCACGGCGCGGGTCGGCCGTCCGTTGCGCGACGCGTATCGCGCACGGGCCGTGCCGCGCCACAGCATACTTCGATTGCGATCGGTACTGCACCATTTCCGTGTTTTCCGCCGGTCATGTCGCCGAACCGCCGACCGTCCGAATCATGCCGCTCAACCTGCCGCGAGATATCGCTGCGGCGATTCGCCGGTGATCCGCCGGAACATGACGATGAACGCGCTCGCGCTGCGATACCCGAGATCCTTCGCCACCTGCGCAACCGACTGGCCGAGCGCGAGGCGCGTGATCGCTTCCGCGACACGCATCTGCTGCCGCCAGGCCACGAACGTCAGCCCCGTCTCGGCATGCAGCCGGCGCGCGAGCGTACGGCCGCTGGCGCCGAATTGCTCGCCCCAGAAGTCCAGCGTGAGATCGCTTGCGGGATCGTTCATCATGTGCTCGCACAGCTTGAGCAGGCGTTCGTCGCGTGGCAAGGGCACACCAGGCTCGGCGAGGCTCGGCGTTTCCGCGAGCACTTTCATCAGCAACGACGCGGCCAGCCCGGCGCGGCTCGTGGCCGTATAAGTATCCGCCCCGTCGACCACCGTGAGCGCGAGCTCCCGCAGCAACACCGACACGGCGATGACCGCCGGTTCTTCCCAGGACCACGGAAACACCTCGGGCTCCACATAGACGCTGCATAGCGCGGTGTCGCCCACGGCGTGCAGTTCGTGATCGACGTCCGACGGCAGCCACACCGCCCGCGACGGCGGGAGTGTCCATGTGCGGGCCGGTGTGAGCACGCGGACGACGCCCTTGGCTGCAAAGACGAGCTGGCCATGACGATGCTGATGCCAGGCAACGCGTTCGCCTTGACGGTAATTCACGAGGGTGGCGGCCACTTCGCGCGGCAGCGGCACCCGCGCCAGCGGATAGCGCTTGAGCAGGAAGGCCTTCATCGGAGACGGTCGAAAGGAGGTGAGCCATGATATTTCAAATTCACCAAATTTTGTCAAAAAATCGATATCGAGTGTCTACCTTTCGGCGGCTTGAGGCATTAATCTCCTTATCCATCAATGGTCACGGCCAAATCCCGTCCGACATATTTAATACGTCTCATTCTCATGTATGAGACACGACACATGCAGCTTGCACGTCCGCACGAACCTTCCGCCACTTATGCCTCTGATTGCCTCATTGATCCGCTACTCACGCTGGCTGCTGCCGGTCGCGTTGCTCGCGAGTCTCGCGAGCGGCTTCGCGAACGCGGCGCTCGTGGCCCTCATCAATCAGGCGTTGCAAGCGTCGGGCGCACAACTGATGCACCTGGGCATGCGCTTCGTGCTGCTCGCCGCGCTGGTACTCGTGACGCGCATCGGCTCGCAGGCGCTATTCATGTATCTCGGTCAACGCGTCAAGGCGCAACTTCGCATGCAGACGATCGGCCGCATTACCGCCGCGTCGTTCCGCGATCTGGAGCGCTGCGGCGCGGCCCGCGCGATGGGCGCGCTGACCCAGGATCTCGACAGCATCGTCGTGTTCTTCGTGAGCCTGCCCTCCATGGCGATGCAGGGCGCCGTGATCGTCGGGTGTCTCGCGTACCTCGGCATGCTGTCGCTGCCGATCCTCGCGGTCGCATTGGGCGTGCTCGGGGCAGGCACGCTCGGCACGCAGCTGGTGAGCACCCGCGCGCTGCGTCATCTGCGCGCATCGCGCGACCGCGAGGACAAGCTGCTGAACCGGTTTCGCGCGTTGTTCGACGGCGCCAAGGAACTCAAGCTGCATCGCGCGCGTGCGAACGCGTTCGTCGGTAGCGAGCTCGCACCGCACGTGGAGGCGGTGCGCGTGCAGCGCACGCGCGGTTATGTGCTGCACGCGCTCGCGGCAAGCTGGGGAAATTTGCTGCTGTTCGGCTTCGTCGGCCTGACGACTTTCGTGCTCGCGCATCTGTTCGGCGCCGACGCGCACGTCATGTCGGGCTACGCGCTCGTGTTCCTCTATCTGATCATGCCGGTCGAAGGGCTGCTCGCGGCGCTGCCGTCGCTCAACTCGGCACGCGTTGCGTTCGAGCGCATCGGCGAGCTCGAGGCGGCGCTGCCGGCCGAACCAGGCAATCACGCCGATTCCGCCACCGCACCGGCCCCGGCCCCGGCCGAGGGATTCTCGCGCATCGTGTTCGAGGGTGTCGAACATCGTTATGTGCGCGAAAGCGACGATGGCCTGTTCACGCTCGGGCCCATCGATCTGACCTTCGACGCGGGGGAACTCGTGTATCTCGTCGGCGGCAACGGCAGCGGCAAGACCACGCTCGCGAAGCTGCTCGTCGGCCTTTACGCGCCCGAGCGCGGCCGTCTGCTCGTCGACGGCGTCGCCGTGGACGACGCGACGCGCGCCGCGTATCGACAGCGTTTTTCGGTGGTCTTCAGCGATTTCCATCTGTTCGATTCGCTGCTCGGCCTGACCGGCGAACGCGAAGGGATGGCACGTACGTTGCTCGTCGCGCTGCAACTCGACCACAAGGTGCGCATCGAGCACGGCACGTTCTCCACGCTCGCCCTTTCGCAAGGTCAGCGCAAACGCCTCGCGCTGCTGGTCGCATTCCTGGAGGATCGACCGTTCTATGTCTTCGACGAATGGGCGGCCGATCAGGACCCGGCCTTCAAGGACGTGTTCTATCGCACGCTGTTGCCCGCGCTGAAGGCGAACGGCAAGACCGTGCTGGTCATCACGCACGACGATCGCTACTTCGATCTTGCCGACCGGCTCGTCAAGCTCGAGAACGGGCGAATCGCCGCGATTACCGCCGACACGGCCGGCGCGGACCATGCTCGGCGTACAGGCGGCAACGACATGGCGAGCGCGGCATGAGCCCAATCGTGCGCGACGAAGCAGCCCGCTCCGCATGCGGCAACACCGGCCCTGCCGCGACGTTCTCGCTCGAACGCGTGTCGTACGTCGCCAGCGGCCGTCCCCTGCTGCAATCGATCGATCTCGCGCTCGAACCCGCATGCGTGACCGGACTGGTCGGGCACAACGGTTCGGGCAAATCCACGCTCGTCAAATTGCTCGCTCGTCAGCTCGCCCCCACTGCCGGCACGATTCGCTACGCGGGCAAGCCGCTCGCCGGCTGGGGCGCACGCCAGTTCGCGCGTCAGGTCGCGTATTTACCGCAGCAGACGCCGCCCACCGACGGTATGACCGTGCACGAACTGGTCGCCCTCGGGCGTTATCCGTGGCATGGCGCACTCGGTCGCTTCGGGGAAGAAGACGCCGCGCACGTCGAGCGCGCGATGCGTGCAGCGGATGTGCTCCGTCACGCCGATCGTCCCGTCGACGTCCTGTCGGGCGGCGAGCGTCAGCGTGCATGGCTGGCGATGCTGGTCGCACAGGACTGCCGCTGCATGCTGCTCGACGAACCGACGTCGGCGCTCGACCTCAACCATCAGCTCTCCGTGCTCGAACTCGTGCGCACGCTCTGCGCGACGAGGGCGATGAGCGCCGTCGTCGTTCTGCACGACGTGAACATGGCCGCGCGGTTCTGCGACCGTATCGTGGCGCTGCGCGAGGGCCGTCTTCTGATGCGCGAGCGCGCCGCCGACATCATGAACCCGGTGCACCTCGAATCGATCTACGGCGTGCCGATGCGCGTGAGTGCCGATCCGGTCAGCGGGCGGCGCCTGGGGTTTCCGGCATGAACCTGCTCGTTGCGAATCCGCGCCGCCGGCAACTGCTCGTCGCGCTCACCGCGCTCGCCGGCTCAGGCCCATGGTTCTCCGCGCCATGCGTCGCTGCCGCGGTCACGCGGCTCCCGCATCGCATCGTGGTGCTCAACTGGGAACTCACGGAAACGCTGCTCGCGCTCGGGCGCGCGCCCGTCGGCATTCCGTTGCCCGACTGGTATGCGAGCGGCATCGTGACGCCGCCGTTGCCGCCCGGCGTCGCCGATGTCGGCCTGCTCTATCAGCCGAATTTCGAGGTGCTGCTCGCGCTCGCGCCGGATCTCATCATCGTCACGCCGGCGCATGCCGCGTTGATGACGCCGCTGCGACGCATCGCGCCGACGCTCACGCTCGGCACATACATGAGCGCTGCACGGCCTCTCGAGGTGCTCTGCGACGAAACATCCGCGATGGGGCGCGCGATCGATGCGCCGCTACGCGCCACCGAGCTGATCGCCGCCGCGCAACGGGAATTCGCGTCGGTGGCCACCCGGATCGCGAACACCGGGGCTCACCCGGCGCGAGCCGTGATCGTCGCCGAAGCACTCGACGAGCGACATTTTCGCGTCTATGGCACGGGTAGCCTGTTCGACGACGTGCTCGCGCGCATCGGTGTCGACAATGCCGCCCATCCTCGCGACGCGGCGAGCCGAACGGTCGCCACGCCGTGGCGCACCTCCGTCACCGGTTCGGCCGCCGTCGCGCTGGAACGCCTGTTCGATGTCCCACACGCGGACATCCTGCTGATCGGTCCGCTGCGCGCCGCCGTGCGTGCCGCGCTGAACCAGAGCCCGTTGTGGCGTGCGCTGCCTGCCGTGCGCGAGAAACGCGTCGCAGTCCTGCCGGTGATCGCGGCCTTCGGCGGACTCGTGTCGATGCACCGCTTCGCCGCGGCCGTCTCGATCGCACTGGCCACACTGGAGCAAGGCGGAGGCGGCCTTGCGTAATCTCGTGCTGGCCGGACGCATCGCGCGGACAAGCGATCGGCGCCTGGCGCTGGTCGGCGCCATGGCCGTACTCGCCGCGTGCCTCACCGCCACGGACGTGCATCGCGCACTGGCGAGCGCATCCTTGTGGCGCGCGCTCGCGGCCACCGCGGACACGCAGGACGTGGGGGCCCTGCTCGTCCACTACAGCCTGCTGCCGCGCGTCGCGATGACCCTGCTGTGCGGCGCCGCACTCGGTCTCGCGGGCGCGCTGATGCAACAGGTGCTGCGCAATCCGCTCGCGGAACCCATGACGCTCGGGGTGTTCCCCGGCGCGTATCTCACGCTGTCTGTCGCGACGATCTGGATGCCCGGCTGGTTGGCCATGGGTCGAAGCACGCTGGCGCTGGCGGGCGGCGCGGCCGCGATGCTCGTCGTGTTCGCGCTGGCATGGGCGCAACGTATGTCGCCGCTCGGCGTGATCCTCGGCGGCATGGTCGTGAACCTGTACTGCGGCGCGATCAGTCTCGCGATCTCGGTGGTGCATTTCGACCGGCTTGCAGGCTTGCAGATCTGGGGCGGCGGCGCGCTCGACCAGAACGGCTGGCAACCGACGCTGCATCTGGGCATGCAGCTCGCCGCCTGCGCGGGCGCCGCCGCACTGCTCTATCGTCCGCTGAGTCTGTTCGACGCAGGCGACACGACGGCGCGCCATCTTGGTGTCGCGGTCGGATGGGTGCGCGGCGCCGCGTTGTTCGTCGCGGTCGCGCTCACGGCGTTCGTGGTCGCCGAAGTGGGCGTCATCGGCTTCATCGGCCTGGCCGCGCCGTTGCTGGCCCGCCTGGCCGGCGCGCGGCAATTGCGCGCGCGGCTCGTGTGGTCACCGCTCACCGGCGCGGCGCTGCTGTGGCTCACCGATGAAATCGTGCGCACGGCCGCGCGGGCTGACATGTTTTCCGCGCACGTGATCGCGACCGGAAGCGCGACCGCGATCGTGGGCGTGCCGCTGCTCGTCGGGTTGCTGCCGCGTTTGCGCACGCGGCCCGATGCGCATACTGCAGCAGCCCCCCGGCATGATCGTCGCGCGCCTCGCGCGATGGCGCTGGCGTGGGTCATGCTGCTACTGCTCGCATGCGTGCTGTCGCTGGCGGTCTCTCGCGGCCCCGCCGGCGCGAGCGTCGCCACGCTCACGCAAATCGAAAGCCTGCTGTTCTGGCGCGTACCCCACCTCGTCGCGGCGCTGGCGGCGGGCGCTCTGCTCGCCGTCGCGGGAACACTGCTGCAACGCATGAGCGCGAATCCGATGGCAAGTCCCGACGTGCTCGGCGTGGGTTCCGGCGGCATGTTCGGCATGGTTGCCGTGCTGTTTCTCAGTCACCACCTTGTTCCCGCCGCACTGGTGGCAGGGTGCGTGGCCGGCACGTTCGCGACGTTGGTGCTGCTCGTCTGGTTCGGCCGGCGCGCGCGATTCGCGCCCGAGCGCCTGCTGCTCGTCGGGCTGTCGATCAGTGCGCTGTTCAACGCGGTAGTCGGCGCGCTGATGTCAAGCGGCGATCCGCGCGCGGGCGTGCTCGTCGATCTGCTGATCGGATCCACCTACTACGTCGCGCCCGACATCGCCTGGAGCGTCGCGGCACTGGCGCTCCTGACGCTCGCCGTTGCACCGCTGACCGGACGCTGGCTCGCCGCTCTTGCGCTCGGCACCGACGTCGCGGCGAGCGTCGGCGTGCCCGTGGGTCGCGCGCGCTTCGCGTTGCTGCTGCTGGCGGCCATGTCAACGGCGGCGGCTACCGTGATTGTCGGGCCGTTGTCGTTCGTCGGGCTGATCGCGCCGCATATCGCTCGGTTTTCCGGTGCGCGCCGCCCCGTGCCGCAGCTTTATCTGGCCGCAACGCTCGGCGCGCTGCTGATGGTGACGGCGGACTGGCTCGGGCGGCAGATCGCTTTTCCGCAGGAAATCGCGACCGGCCTCGTCGCCACGCTGCTCGGCGGACCGTGGCTCGTCGCGCTCGTGATGCTGCGCGGGTTGCGGCGGTAATTGCGTCACGGGTCGCGGGATCGACCACGATGTCGGTCCGGAAGTTATTCAGTAGTGCATTGATTTACAGATAGACGAGGCATCTCAGATGCCCGTCGATAACGATCGTCCCCCCCCATTTTTCAACCCGCCGCTGGCGGGAGGAAGCAGTTCGACATTTTTCAACATCGGGATGATCAACCATGACAACGAGAATAGACCACCCGCGCGCACGGCGCGCGACGACGGGACGATGCAGCGGTGCCCCGCTCGCCTTTTCGGCGCTGTGCCTCGCCTCCTCGTGGGCGCACGCGCAAGGCACGCCGGCCCCGGCCGGCGACATGCTGCCCGCCTTGACGGTGGTGGGCACAAGGGACGCCGATGCGACCACCGAAGGCAGCGGCAGCTACGCTGCGAAGTGGGCCACCATCGGCGGAAAAGTCGCGCAATCGATCAAGGAGACGCCGAACTCGGTCTCGGTACTCACGCGCGAGCGGATGGACGACCAGAACGTCACGACCATCCAGCAGGCGTTGCGCTCCGTGACCGGCGTCAGTTCGATCGACTACGGCGACGGTACCGCGTACTTCCGCGCGCGCGGCTCGCAGCTCGGCATTGAATTCGACGGGGTCCCGACACTGAGCGGCCTGCAGTACCAGTTGCAATTCGATCTGGCGATGTACGACCGCGTCGAAATCCTGCGCGGCCCGGCAGGCTCGATCGATGGCATGGGCGAGCCGGGCGGCGTCGTCAATCTCGTGCGCAAGCGCCCTCAGGATCAGTTCCACCTCGCCACGGAAACACAGGTCGATTCGTTCGGCAGCGTGCGCCAGATGATCGACGTCACCGGGCCGCTGAACAAGGACGGCACGCTGCGCGGACGTGCCGTTCTCGTGGGCAGCACCGGTATGCAATCCATCGAGCGCACGCGCAGCAAGGAGGCGATGGCCTATGGTGCGCTCGATTGGGACCTCACGCCGCGCACGACGCTGTCGCTCTCGGGCGGCTATCAGGTCTCGCCGATTTCCGGCATCGATTACGGTGCGGGCGGCGTGCTGAACAGCACACGTACCGCGCTCACCGGGCGCGTGCCGAGCGAATATACGCGGAACTTCAGCCCGAGCTGGAACTACGCGTACACCTCGTTGCAAGAGGTCAACGCCAACCTCGTGCATCGGTTCGCAAGCGCGTGGCAATCCTCGACCACGCTGTTCTACCGCCACGAACTCTCCAAGGCCTACTACGCGTACTCCGGCCCCGGCGCGACCGCAAACGGCCTCGCGCGTTTCGGAGACCAGCGGCAGCGCACGAGCTACGACTGGTTCGGCGCGGACACCAATGTGTCCGGCCCGGTCCGCCTCTGGGGGCAAACGCACACGCTGACCATCGGCGCGAACTACGCGGTGATGACCTCGGGCGCGCAGTCGGGTTACCGCGCGTTGAGCGGCCCGTACGGGGGCGCCTACAGTCTCTACGATCCCAATGCGGTACCCGCCGTGGACGTACCGTACACGTTCGGCACCAATCACCGCACCGTGCAATACGGCGTCTATGCGCAGGCGCGCATCAAGCTCGCCGCGCCGTTGACACTCGTGCTCGGCGGCCGCGAGGCGTTCCTGCAAGACCGCACGCAGTCGACGTTGCCGAGCGTCGCGGACTGGACGACCAACGCGCAGGTCAATCATCGCTTCCTGCCGTCCGCCGGCTTGCTGTGGGACATCGTGCCGTCGCTGACGGCCTATGCCAACTATGCGCGTTTCCTCGATGCGCAAACGCAAGGCACGTACTCGGGGCCGGGCCTGCCGCCGCGCTCGGGAGAGCAGTATGAAGTGGGCATGAAAAGCAGCCTGCTCGATGGCCGCCTGAATGCGAACGCCGCGCTGTTCCGCATCAACGACGACAACCGCGCCGTTGCCGATCCTGCCCATCAGTTCTATTACGTATCCGCAGGCAAGGCACGCAATCAGGGTATCGAACTCGAACTCACCGGCCAGCCGACGCCGGACTGGAATCTCTATGCTGGCTACACGTATCTGAACGCCCACTACGAGAACGACTCGCCCGATCTCACCGACGGCACGGATCCGAAGCATCTGTTCAAGCTGTGGACCCGATATACGCTCTCGCAAGGCCCGTTACGCGGATTCTCGATCGGGGGCGGCATGCTCGCGCAAACGCGTATTTCGCGTGGCGTCGAACAGGGTGGCTATGCGGTTTTCGACGCACAAGCGGGATATCGTTTCAACAAGCACGTGACGGCGTCGCTGCAATTGAATAACGTGTTCAATCGCAGGTACTACATTCGTCCGCCCAGCACCTATTACAGCGTATTCGGCGACGCGCGCAACGTGATGTTGACGGTGCGCTCGGATTTCTAGGCGCCGCCTCGGGGCCAATCCGTCACGCCACGGACGGCCCTATCGTCCGATAGCCGTCGCTCGGGCGCCGAGCATGGCCGCACCGGACTCACGGCGATTCGCGAAGCTGGCACAGGTCCGGGGGCAACAGATAACGGGAAAAGTCCACCGGCCGCCCTCGCTTGCCCTGTCACTGTCCATGGAATCCCCTGGACACCGCAGGAAACAAAAAACCCGCGAAGCCTTATGGCATCGCGGGTTTCGAGACTTCCTCGGACAACGTTGGAAGCGAATCTGGTGGGCCCGGCGGGGTTCGAACCCGCGACCAATCGATTATGAGTCGACTGCTCTAACCGCTGAGCTACAAGCCCCGGTGAATGACGACGCGTGCTACACGCGACCCCGGCAACGAAGCCGGGCCGGCATTGTAACAACAAAGGAGACAAACGCCACCGGCATCACGCGGATGCCGGCGGCGTTCGCAGGAGAGACGCTGGAAATCAGTTCCCTTCGAGGAACGACTTCAGCTTGTCGGAACGGCTCGGGTGACGCAGCTTGCGCAGCGCCTTGGCCTCGATCTGACGGATCCGCTCGCGGGTGACGTCGAACTGCTTGCCGACTTCCTCGAGCGTGTGGTCGGTGCTCATCTCGATACCGAAACGCATCCGCAGCACCTTCGCCTCGCGCGGCGTCAGCGAATCGAGCACATCCTTCACGACGTCGCGCATGCTGGCATGCAGCGCTGCATCCGCCGGCGCGACCGTGTTGTTGTCCTCGATGAAGTCGCCGAGATGGGAATCGTCGTCGTCGCCGATCGGCGTTTCCATCGAGATCGGCTCCTTCGCGATCTTCATGATCTTGCGGATCTTGTCTTCCGGCATCTCCATCTTCTCGGCGAGCGTTGCCGGATCCGGCTCGAGACCGGTTTCCTGCAGGATCTGCCGCGAGATGCGGTTCATCTTGTTGATCGTTTCGATCATGTGAACCGGAATACGGATCGTGCGCGCCTGGTCCGCGATCGAACGCGTGATGGCCTGACGGATCCACCACGTCGCGTAAGTCGAGAACTTGTAGCCACGACGGTATTCGAACTTGTCCACCGCCTTCATCAGGCCGATGTTGCCTTCCTGGATCAGGTCGAGGAACTGCAGGCCGCGGTTCGTGTACTTCTTCGCGATCGAGATCACGAGACGCAGGTTCGCCTCGGTCATTTCGCGCTTCGCCTGGCGCGCCTTCAGTTCGCCGGCCGCCATCTGGCGGTTGGTTTCCTTCAGGTCCTTCAGCGGCAGCACGACACGCGCCTGCAGGTCGAGCAGGCGCTGCTGCTGTTCGCGGATCGCCGGGACGTTACGCGACAGCACCGCGCTGTACGAATGGCCTTCGGCGGTGATCTTCTCGGCCCAGTCGAGATCGGTCTCGTTGCCCGGGAAGCGTGCGATGAATTCCGAGCGCGGCATGCCGCACTTGTCGACGACGATGTGCAGGATCTGACGTTCGACCTGACGCACTTCGTCCACCTGCGCACGCAGCGTGTCGCACAGGCGCTCGACGGTACGCGCGGTGAAACGGATCGTCATCAGTTCGGTCTGGATCGTTTCCTGCGCCTTCAGGTAGGCCTTCGACTTGTAGCCTTCCTTTTCGAACGCGCGGCGCATCTTGTCGAACCACTCGCTGATCTGCGAGAACTTCTCGAGCGATGCGCGCTTGAGGGCTTCGAGCTGGGCGGCGTTCGCCGATGCCTGCGCGGCACCGTCGTCTTCCTCCTCTTCCTCTTCTTCCTCTTCCTCTTCGGCTTCCTCGTCCTCGTTCTCGATCGCTTCCGCTTCCTTCGCGGAGAAACCGTCGGTATCGGCGGAGTCCGACGCATTCGGATCGAGCAGGCCGTCGACGAGCTCGTCGACGCGGATCTCTTCGTTCGCGACGCGTTCGGCCATCGCGAGGATGTCGGCGATCGTCGTCGGGCACGCGGAGATGGCCATCACCATGTGGCGCAGGCCGTCCTCGATCCGCTTCGCGATCTCGATTTCGCCTTCGCGCGTGAGCAGCTCGACCGTGCCCATTTCGCGCATGTACATCCGGACCGGATCGGTCGTGCGGCCGAATTCCGAATCGACGGTGGACAGCGCGACTTCCGCTTCCTCCTCGACTTCATCGTCCGACGACGCAGCGGGTGCGTTGTCGTTCAGGAGCAGCGTTTCCGCGTCCGGCGCCTGCTCGTAAACCGCCACGCCCATGTCGTTGAACGTGCCGATGATGCCTTCGAGGGCTTCGGTCTCGGTGAAGTTGTCCGGCAGGTGGTCGTTGATTTCGGCGTACGTCAGGAAGCCGCGCTCCTTGCCGAGCTTGATCAGCGCGCGCAGTTTCACGCGGCGCTCTTCGAGCTCCTCGGCCGTGCCCGGCGTGCTCGTCGCGAACGCTTCCTTCAGCAGCGCCTTTTCCTTGGCGCGACGATCGCGCACCTTGGATTTGCCCGGAGCAGCCGCGGCTGCGGCGGGCTGCTCGTCGCTCTGATTTGCGTCGTCTTCGACGGATACTTCGTTCAGCTTTTTGGTCATGGAGTTCGCCGTACCGGCTATATCGACTCGCGGCTGCTGGACGACAGCCGGTTGAACCGTGGGTGCATGAGTAGTACGTACTGCCGTTTCGTCCGCGTCGGCAGTCGTGTCCCTTGCGCTTTTCGCACTTGCCCGCTTCGCCGCCGGCTTGGCCGGCCCGGAGTCGGGTCTCGCGGCAGCCCGTGTTCTGGCTGCCGGTGCCGGCGCAGCCTGAGCAGTGCCGGCCGCGGTTTTCTTTCCTGCTGGGGCTGACGTGGCTGAAGACGTTGTCCTGGAGGAAGAAGCAGACTTGGCCGCTGTGACCTTCTTGGTCGGCTCCGTCGAGCCCTTGCCTGTTGCTTTCTTTCCGCCTGTCGTCTTTGCCATCGCGAATCTCGCCTTTGCTTGGAAAACAAACCGCTGGAAACCTTATATTATAGCACGCTGGGGAGCCCTCTCTAAGCGCCCCGGCCGCCTACAGCCCGAGCCGACGTTTCATGTCGGTTCGCTGCTGGTTCAATTCCGTCAATTCGGCCAACTCCTCGGGTGTGAAGGTGGATTGCCGCGCCAGCCGGTCAAGCCGGTCGCAGCAGGCGTCATAACGCATCTTGAGCACCGCCGCCTGCAGCTCCTCCCCCGCGATCCGTTCCTGCTCACGCTGCCGCTCGGGCACCGTCTCGTCTGCCGGATTCTGTAACAGCAAATCGCGGACGTTTTCATCATAGTCCAGAATTTCGCGGAAGATTTCCTCGTAAGTCGCCCCGTTCGAGGACGTCCGCAGGACATCCGACAGCAACCGGAACTCCGCGCCGTCGCCCAGCGCGCGCGCATGGTCGACGACTTCCGCGAACAGCTCGCCGATGCGCGGCAAGGTGCGCAGGGTCGCAATCTGCTCGTCGTCGAGCTGCGACGCGATGCGCGGATGCATCACCAGCGTGCGCAGTGCGCGCTTTTCGCTGTCCGTCACGCGGCGCCGCTCGCTGCGCGCGGGCGCCTGGCGCGGCGGCGCCGCGATCCGCGTATCGACGTCGGACAGCGCCGCGACCTCTTCGAACGGAATATCGAGGCGGTCCGCGAACATGTGCATGATCTGCGCGCGCAATGCGTTCGCGGGAAGCGCCTGCAGCAGCGGCTTCGCATCGAACAGCGCCTTCGCGCGGCCTTCCGGCTGATCGAGCGCCTTGCCCGAAATTGCTTCGTTCAACAGAAATTGTGACAGCGGCATCGCGCGCTCGACCTGCTCGGAGAACGCTTCGGCGCCGAACTCGCGCACATAGCTGTCCGGATCGTGCTCGGTCGGCAGAAAAAGGAACCGGATCGTGCGGTTGTCGCCCGCATGCGGCAGGCAGGCCTCGAGCGCGCGCCGCGCCGCCCGCCGCCCGGCCGAATCGCCGTCGAAACTGAAAATGACCGTGTCGGTCTGGCGCAGCAGCTTCTGCACGTGAATCGGCGTGCACGCGGTGCCGAGCGTCGCGACCGCGTTCGGGAACCCGAGCTGCGCGAGCGCGACGACGTCCATGTAGCCTTCGACGACCAGCACGTACTTGCGCTCGCGAATCGCGAGCCGCGCCTCGAACAACCCGTACAGTTCGCTGCCCTTGTTGAACAGCGGCGTTTCGGGGGAGTTCAGGTATTTCGGTTCGCCGCTGCCGAGCACGCGGCCGCCGAAGCCGATCACCTGTCCCTTCACGTTGCGGATCGGGAACATGATCCGCTCGCGGAACCGGTCGTAGCGGCGCGCGACGCCCTGCGCGTCGGTCTTCTCGCTGACGATCACGAGCCCCGACTCGACGAGCGACTCGTCGCGATAGTCCGGGAACGCGGCTTCGAGGTTCTGCCAGCCGTCCGGCGCGTAGCCGAGGCCGAAACGCGCGGCGATCTCGCCGGTCAGGCCCCGGTTCTTCAGGTACTGGATCGCGACGGTCGCACCGCGCAACTGCTTGCGGTAGTAGTCGCACGCGGCCGTCATCGCATCGGACAGCGCGGTCGCGACCGATTTCGACACCGGCGCCGGATAGTCGCCGCCACCGCCCCCGCCTCCGCCGCGCATCGACGGCTCGTGCGGCACGGTCAGCCCGACGGACTGCGCGAGTTCCTGCACGGCTTCCGGGAACGTGAGCCCCGCGTGCTCCATCAGGAAGCCGATTGCCGTGCCGTGCGCGCCGCAACCGAAGCAGTGATAGAACTGCTTGGTCGGGCTGACGGTAAACGACGGGCTCTTCTCGTTATGGAACGGGCACAACCCCATGAAGTTGGCGCCGCCCTTCTTGAGCTGCACGTACCGACCCACCACGTCGACGATATCGACGCGGTTCAGCAAGTCCTGCAGGAACGAATGCGGAATCACCGTGGGATCGAACGAAAAAAGACAATACGACGCCCGGCGCACGCATCGCTGGGCGCGCCGGGAACGGGTTTTACTTCGTGAGCGCGGCCTTGACCTGCGCGGAAACGGCCGTCATGTCGGCACGACCGGCGAGCTTGCCTTTCAGCACGCCCATCACCTTGCCCATGTCCTGCGGACCGGCTGCGCCGGTTTGCGCGACCGCCGCCTGGACTTCGGCCGCCACTTCGGCGTCCGACAGTTGCGCGGGCATGTAACCGCCCAGCACGGTCAGCTCGGCCTGCTCCTTCGCGACGAGGTCGTCGCGGCCGGCGGACTGGAACTGGCTGATCGAATCCTTGCGCTGCTTGATCATCTTGTCGATCACGGCCGTGATGCCCGCGTCGTCGAGCGTCACGCGATCATCGACCTCACGCTGCTTGATCGCGGCCATCAGCAGGCGAATCGTCGCCAGGCGCTCGCTTTCCTTCGCGCGCATCGCGGCCTTCATGTCTTCGCTGATCTGCTCTTTCAAACTCATCTTTCACCCGGGATGGAAACGTGAATCCGACGCCCGTGAACGGGCGTCAACACAAAAACCCGCTTGGGACAGTGTCTCAAGCGGGTTGCTCGAATCCGGCATCGGCGACTCGCCGCCTGATCGGCTGTGCGATCGCACCCGATCGCACGGAGTCGCCGGTGCGCCGCTCAGCGAACCGCGCGGCGCCCAATCGTTCAGTACAGCTTCTTCGGCAGCGTCTGGCTGCGAATCCGCTTGTAATGACGCTTCACCGCAGCGGCCTTCTTGCGCTTGCGCTCCGCGGTCGGCTTCTCGTAAAACTCGCGCGCGCGAAGCTCGGTCAGCAGACCATTCTTCTCGATCGTGCGCTTGAAGCGACGCATTGCAACTTCGAACGGCTCGTTCTCTTTAACGCGAATGATCGTCATGATCCGACACGAATAAAGGTTTGCAGGGAAAGACTACCGAGTATAGCAGAGCGATTGCCTAAAGGCACGGGGCCTGGTCCCGCTTGAACGGGCCGCCGCGGCCCGTCAGGCGGCGCGCGAATACTCCGCCGCCGCTTGCCCGGCCGCCGTGCCGGACGCCCATGCCCACTGGAAGTTGTAGCCGCCGAGCCAGCCCGTCACGTCCACCGCCTCGCCGACGAAATACAGCCCCGGCACGCGCGCGCTCATCATCGTCGCCGACGACAGCTCGCGCGTATCGACCCCGCCCTTCGTCACTTCGGCCTTCTTGTAGCCCTCAGTGCCGTTCGGCGTCAGCGTCCAGCCGGACAGCGCCTCGCCGATCTGGCGCAGCGTCCGGTCGGGCAGGTCCGCGAGCCGAGCGTCGGCCGCGACGCGATGCGTATCGAGCCACGCATGGGCGAGACGCGACGGCACCCAGTCGGCGAGCAGCGAACCGATCTGGCGCTTCGACGTGCGCTTCGCGTCGAGCAGGTCGGCCACCGAGTCGCGCTGCGGCAGCAGGTCGACGCGGATCGGGTCGCCGGGCTGCCAGTAGCTCGAGATCTGCAGGATGCCGGGCCCGGACAGGCCGCGATGGGTCAACAGCAGATCCTCGACGAATTCGCCGCCGCGCTTCCTGTCGCCGGTCGACACGCGTACCTCGAGCGACACGCCCGACAGCGCCGCGAACGGCTCCCAGTCCTGCGGCGCGAACGTCAGCGGCACGAGCGCGGGCCGCGTATCGACGAGCTTGTGGCCGAACTGCTTCGCCAGCCGGTAGCCGAAGTCGGTCGCGCCGATCTTCGGAATCGACAGGCCGCCCGTCGCGACGATCAGGGCGCGCGCACCGATCGCGCCGGCCTGCTGCGTGTCGAGCACGAAGCCGTCGGCCGGCGCGTGGCGCACCGCATCGACGACGACGGGCCGGCGCCACGCGATGCCGCCCGCGTCGCACTCGTGCTTCAGCACGTCGATGATCGCGTCGCTGCCGTGGTCGCAGAAGAGCTGGCCCTTGTGCTTTTCGTGCCAGGTCACGTGATGGCGCTTGAGCAGCCCGAGGAAGTCGCGCGGCGTATAGCGCGCCAGCGCCGAGCGCGCGAAATGCGGATTCGACGACAGATAGTTGTCGGGGCCGGCGTACAGGTTCGTGAAGTTGCAGCGGCCGCCGCCCGAGATGCGGATCTTCTCGGCGAGCCGCGGCGCGTGATCGATCAGCACGACGCGGCGGCCGAGCTGCCCGGCGACCGCGGCGCTCATCATCCCGGCGGCGCCCGCGCCGATCACGGCGATGTCATAGGTTTCCATGGCGCGGATTGTACCTGCCCGGCATCGGGCCCGGGCCGCCGCCTGCGCCGGCCGGCCCTCGCCTGCTATACTTTCCGGTTACGTTGACCTTCCCGCGGCGCGCCCGACACCGCGCGCCCTGCCCGCACCCATGCTCGTTCTCGGCATCGAAAGCTCCTGCGACGAAACCGGCCTCGCGCTCTACGACACGCAGCGCGGCCTGCTCGCGCACGCGCTCCATTCGCAGATCGCGATGCACCGCGACTACGGCGGCGTCGTGCCCGAGCTCGCGTCGCGCGACCACATCCGCCGCGCGCTGCCGCTGCTCGAGGAAGTGATGGCGCAAAGCGGCACGCGCCGCGACGACATCGACGCGATCGCGTTCACGCAGGGCCCCGGCCTCGCCGGCGCGCTGCTGGTCGGCGCGAGCATCGCGAATGCGCTCGCCCTCGCATGGAACAAGCCGACCGTCGGCATCCATCACCTCGAAGGCCACCTGCTGTCGCCGCTGCTCGTCGACGCGCCGCCGCCGTTTCCGTTCATCGCGCTGCTGGTATCCGGCGGCCACACGCAGCTGATGCGCGTGACCGACGTCGGCGTGTACGAGACGCTCGGCGAAACGCTCGACGACGCGGCCGGCGAAGCGTTCGACAAGACGGCGAAGCTGATCGGCCTCGGCTACCCGGGCGGCCCGGAAGTGTCGAAGCTCGCCGAGACGGGCACGCCGGGCGCGGTCGTGCTGCCGCGCCCGATGCTGCATTCGGGCGATCTCGACTTCAGCTTCAGCGGCCTGAAGACGGCCGTGCTCACGCAGATGAAGAAGTTCGAGGCGGCAAAGCTGGAAGGCGAAGCACTCGAGCGCGCGAAAGCCGATCTTGCGCGCGGCTTCGTCGACGCGGCCGTCGACGTGCTCGTTGCGAAGTCGCTCGCCGCGCTGAAGCAGACCCGACTCAAGCGCCTCGTGGTCGCGGGCGGCGTCGGCGCGAACCGCCAGTTGCGTGCGGCATTGTCGGCCGCCGCGGCCAAGCGCGGCTTCGACGTGCACTACCCCGATCTCGCGCTCTGCACCGACAACGGCGCGATGATCGCGCTCGCGGGCGCACTGCGGCTCGGCCGCTGGCCCGAGCAGGCGAATGCGGACTACGCATTCACGGTGAAGCCGCGCTGGGATCTCGCGTCGCTCGCCCGCTGACTCCCCGCAACGCGACACCGCACGCAACACAGCAAAAAGGCCGCTCGTTCGAGCGGCCTTCTTCATGGCGAGACAAAAAGACGCGGCGTCATGCAGCCTGACGTTTGTCGCGCTCGATCAGCGCGTACGCGCTGTGATTGTGGATCGACTCGAAGTTCTCGGCCTCGAGCACGTAGGCGGCCACGCGCTCGTCCGCATCGAGACGCTGCGCGACGTCGCGCACGAGATCCTCGACGAACTTCGGATTCTCGTAGGCGCGCTCGGTGACGAACTTCTCGTCCGGACGCTTCAACAGGCCCCACAGTTCGCACGACGCCTCTTCTTCCGCGATACGGATCAGCGCCTCGACCGGCAGGTCGGCTGCAAGCTCCGCATCGATCGTCACATGCGAGCGCTGGTTGTGCGCGCCGTACTGCGAGATCTTCTTCGAGCACGGGCACAGGCTCGTCACCGGCACGAGCACCTTCAGGAACAGGCGCGTGTCGCCGTTGCGGCTTTCGCCCGCGAGCGTCACTTCGTAATCGAGCAGGCTCTGCACGCCCGACACCGGCGCCGTCTTGTTCACGAAGTACGGGAACGTGACCTCGATGCGGCCGGCTTCGGCTTCGAGCTTCTCGAGCATCGACGCGAGCATCGCGCGGAAACGCTCGACCGTCAGCGGCGCGCGGTTCTCTTCGAGCAGCGCGACGAAGCGCGACATGTGCGTGCCTTTCTGGTCGGCAGGCAGGCGGACGTCGAGGTTCCAGACACCGACGGTCGGCTGCACGTCGCCGCTTTCGGTGCACACCGTCAACGGATGCCGGACCGCCTTCACGCCCACGCGCTGAATCGGGATCTGACGGGTATCCACCGTGCTCTGCACGTCGGGCATCACGAAGGCGGGATTCATCTGGTTCATCTTGTTCAATCCTTGTAAGCCGCGCGTCCGACGACGCGCACGCCGCGTCATGCGGCAGCCGGAAAAGCAACATGGGCCCGCAGGCCCATGTTTTCCGCATCAATGAAGACCGGTTGCGCCAGTCGCACCGGCACCGCCCACGGGCGGCGCCAGCTTATGCGACGCGCTTCGCCTGACCGGCGACATCGGCCGCCGGGCTCAGAAAGCGTTCGCGAATCGATTTCGCGATGCCCGCGCCGTCGAGGCCGCATTGCGACAGCAGCTTCGCGGGATCGCCGTGATCGATGAACAGGTCAGGGAGGCCCAATTGTAGTACGGGTCGGATAACCCCACTCTCCATCAGGGCTTCCACGCAGGCCGAGCCCGCGCCCCCCATCACGCAACCTTCCTCGACCGTGACGAGGTAGTCGTGCGTTTCGGCGAGCTCGCGCACGAGCGCCGCGTCGACCGGCTTCACGAAGCGCATGTTCGCGACCGTTGCGTCGAGCTCCTCGCCCGCCGCCAGCGACGGTGCGACCATCGTGCCGAATGCGAGGATCGCGACGCGCTTGCCTTCCGGCTGCGACGTGCGGCGACGCACTTCGCCCTTGCCGACCGGGATCTCGGTGAACTCCTTCACCGTCGCCACCCCGGTGCCCGCGCCGCGCGGATAACGCACCGCGGTCGGGTTCGGCTGCTGCAGCGCCGTGTGCAGCATCTGGCGGCATTCGTTCTCGTCGGATGCCGCCATGATCGTCATGTTCGGGATGCAGCGCATGAACGCGAGATCGTACGCACCCGCGTGCGTCGCGCCGTCCGCGCCGACGAGGCCCGCGCGGTCGATCGCGAACACGACCGGCAGGTTCTGCAGCGCGACGTCGTGAATCAGCTGGTCGTATGCCCGTTGCAGGAACGTCGAATAGATCGCGACGACCGGCTTCAGCCCTTCGGTTGCGAGGCCGCCCGCGAACGTCACCGCGTGCTGCTCGGCGATGCCGACGTCGTAGTAGCGATCCTTGAAACGCTTCTCGAACTCGACCATGCCCGAGCCTTCGCGCATCGCGGGCGTGATGCCGACGACGCGCGTATCGCGCTCGGCTTCATCGCACAGCCATTCGCCGAACACCTGCGTGTAGGTCTTCTTCGCGGGCGTGGTCGACGGCTTGATGCCTTCGGCCGGGTTGAACTTGCCGGGACCGTGATAGAGCACGGGATCGGCTTCGGCGAGCTTGTACCCCTGGCCTTTCTTCGTCACCACGTGCAGGAACTGCGGGCCGCGCAGTTCGCGGATGTTCTGCAGCGTCGGGATCAGCGAATCGAGATCGTGACCGTCGATCGGGCCGATGTAGTTGAAGCCGAACTCCTCGAACAGCGTGGCCGGCACGACCATGCCCTTCGCGTGCTCCTCGAGCTTGCGCGCGAGTTCGAGCACCGGCGGCGCCACGCTCAGCACGCGCTCGACACCGGCACGCGCGGCCGCATAGAAGCGGCCCGACATCAGGCGGGCGAGATGACGATTCAGCGCGCCGACCGGCGGCGAGATCGACATGTCGTTGTCGTTCAGGATCACGAGCACCTTCGCGTCTTCCGACACGCCCGCGTTGTTCATCGCCTCGAACGCCATGCCGGCCGTCATCGCGCCGTCGCCGATCACGGCGATCGAGAAGCGGTCGTCGCCGTTCAGCTGGCTGCCGATCGCCATGCCCAGCGCGGCCGAGATCGACGTGCTCGAGTGCGCGGTGCCGAACGTGTCGTATTCGGATTCGCTGCGGCGCGGGAAGCCCGAGATGCCGTCCTGCTGACGCAGCGAATGCATCTGGTCGCGGCGGCCCGTCAGGATCTTGTGCGGGTAGGTCTGGTGGCCCACGTCCCAGACGATGCGATCGTTCGGCGTGTTGAACACGTAGTGCAACGCGATCGTCAGCTCGACCGTCCCGAGGTTGGACGACAAATGGCCGCCCGTCTTCGACACGCTGTCGAGCACGAACGCACGCAGTTCATCCGCGAGCGGTTGCAGTTGGCGACGATCGAGGCGGCGCAAATCCGCCGGGTCGTCGATGGTTTTCAGCAAGTCGTACATCGTCGTTCCATTGTAGGAAATCAAACGCGCCCGCATTCTATTGCACGCACCGTAGCGTGTGCGCGGCGGCGGGCTTTCGCGTCAGCTGACCCGGTTCACTACCAGGTCGGCAAGTTCGGCGAGACGCTGTGCGCGTGCGCCGAACGGTTTCAGCGCGTCGTGCGCTTCGGCGCGCAGCTGCGCTGCCAGCTCGCGCGACGCCTCGAGGCCGAGGATCGATACGTAGGTCGGCTTGTCGTTCGCCGCGTCCTTGCCGGCCGTCTTGCCGAGCGTCGCCGAATCGGTCGTGACGTCGAGAATGTCGTCGACGACCTGGAAGGCCAGACCCACGGCCCCCGCATAGACGTCGAGCGCGGCCATCGTTTCCGCCGACGGCGTCTCGCCGGCCAGCGCGCCCATCCGCACGGCCGCGCGCAGCAGTGCGCCGGTCTTCATCCGGTGCATCGTTTCGAGCTGTTCGCGCGTCAGCTTGAGGCCGACGCTCGCCAGGTCGATCGCCTGCCCGCCCGCCATGCCGATCGAGCCGCTCGCAAGCGCCAGTTCACGCACGAGCGCGGCCTGCTGCACCGGCGACAGCGCCTCGGCGTCGGTCAGCGCGACGAACGCCTGCGACTGCAGCGCGTCGCCGACCAGCAGGGCCGTCGGCTCGTCGTACTGCACGTGCACGGTCGGCTTGCCGCGGCGCAACGCATCGTCGTCCATGCACGGCATGTCGTCGTGCACGAGCGAATAGACGTGGATCATCTCCAGCGCCGCCGCCGCCGCATTGCGTGCCGCTTCCGTCGCGCCGGTCAGTTCGCCTGCTGCATGGCACAGCAGCGGACGAACCCGCTTGCCGCCACCGAGGACCGCGTAGCGCATCGCCTCGTGAAGTTTCGCGGGCATCGCGGTATCGGCGGGCAGATAGTGGCCGAGTGCGTTCTCGACACGGTCAAGCACGGACCGCATCCATTGTTCGAATGTCATAGATCGTCGTCTTCGCCGTCCGTGGCGGCCGTTCCGGACGAAAGCGGCTTCAGCGTCGCGCCGTCGAGCACGCGAACCTGCTGCTCCACTTTCTCGAGCTGCTGTTGGCAAAACGCAACGAGGGCCGCACCGCGGCGGTATGCCGTCAGTGAATCCTCGAGGCTCAACGCGCCGCCTTCCATCCGGGCAACCAGCGTCTCGAGTTCCGCGAGCGCCATCTCGTAATTGTCCGGCAACGGTTCGGTGCCATTGCCGGGCGGCGTGGCGCCTGGGGATGCGGTTTTCGCCATGGACGAGGTGTCAAATTTCAAAACAAGTCGGACATTCTACGGCAAAAGAGAATTTTCCGACCTGCCGTCGTGGGCACCCCGGTACATATTCCGGCCCCATCTCCGACGCACATTGTGCGCCTCCCGCGGGTCGCCCGACAAAAAATTGACACAAATCAGGCACTTAATCCTAGCCTTGCGAGGCGAACCGGGTATAATTCTCCGTTTCCCTAAATCGATTTTTCGATGGTTGGGTTGTTCACTGCTTTCACGCTAACACCGGGAGTGGGAATGTCCAATCTGAGCGATGCGCTTCAGTTGAAGTCGGCCCACAGCCAGCTTCCAGTCACTGCATATTTCGATGAGGCGCTACTCGAGCGCGAGATCGAAACCCTCTTCAAGAAAGGACCTCGTTACGTCGGGCACGAATTGATGGTGCCCGAGGCGGGGGATTATTTCGCGCTGCCGTCCGAGCAGGAAGGCCGCGTGCTGGTCCGCAACCAGACGAACCAGATCGAACTGCTGTCGAACGTCTGCCGCCACCGTCAGGCGATCATGCTCAACGGGCGCGGCCGCACGCAGAACATCGTGTGCCCGCTGCACCGCTGGACGTACGACCTGGAAGGCGAGTTGCTCGGCGCACCGCACTTCCCCGACAAGCCGTGCCTGAACCTCGGCAAGAGCCCGCTGCAAAACTGGCAGGGGCTGCTGTTCGAGGCCGAAGGCCGCAACGTCGCGCGCGATCTTGCCCACCTCGGCACCAAGCATCACTTCGACTTCTCCGAGTACCACTTCGATCACGTCGAAGTGCACGAGTGCGATTACAACTGGAAGACGTTCATCGAGGTCTACCTCGAGGATTACCACGTCGTCCCGTTCCACCCGGGTCTCGGCAGCTTCGTGTCGTGCGACGACCTCAAGTGGGAGTTCGGCGACTGGTACAGCGTGCAGACGGTCGGCGTGCACAACGCGCTCGCGAAACCGGGCAGCGCGACTTACCAGAAATGGCACGAGCAGGTGCTGAAGTTCCGCAACGGCGTGCCGCCGGAGTTCGGCGCGATCTGGATGGTCTACTACCCGGGCCTAATGATCGAGTGGTACCCGCACGTGCTCGTCGTGTCGTGGCTGATCCCGCGCGGCCCGCAGAAGACGACCAACATCGTCGAGTTCTATTACCCCGAGGAAATCGCGCTGTTCGAACGCGAATTCGTCGAGGCCGAGCGCGCCGCCTATATGGAAACGGCCGTCGAGGACGACGAGATCGCCATGCGGATGGACGCAGGCCGCCGTGCGCTGATGGCACGCGGCGAGTCGCAGGTCGGCCCGTACCAGAGCCCGATGGAAGACGGCATGCAGCACTTCCACGAATTCCTGCGCCGCCACCTCGGCGACCTCTGACGGCCGGTGCGGCGCCTTGACGCCGCATGGTATCCGGCAGACGAAAAGACGGGCTTCGGCCCGTCTTTTTTTGTTTAGACTTGGAGTGTCAGGCCAATTGCACTCCAGGGAGTCGTCATGCCACACACTCACTACACCACGCTCATCTCCGCCGCCAACCTCGCCGAGCGCCTGGCCGCGGCGCCCGGCAGCGTCGTCCTGTTCGACTGCCGCTTCGATCTCGCCGATCCCGGCGCAGGCGAAGCGGCCTATGCGGCCGGCCACCTCCCCGGCGCACACTACCTTCATCTCGACCGCGACCTGTCGGGCCGCAAGACCGGCACCAACGGCCGCCATCCGCTGCCGACCCGCGACGCATTCGCCACGCTGCTCGCCAGCCACGGCGTCAAGCAAGGCCAGCAGGTAGTCGCATACGACGCGCAAGGCGGCGCGTATGCGGCGCGCCTGTGGTGGCTGCTACGCTGGCTCGGCCACGATTCGGTCGCCGTGCTCGACGGCGGCCTGCAGGCCTGGGAAGCAGCGGGCCAGCCGCTGACGGCCGACGTGCCGCAACCGGCCGCCGGCGATTTCCGCGCGGCAGCGCCGCTCGAATCGACGGTCGACGCGGCAGCCGTGCTCGCGAACGTGACGTCGCCCACGCGCGTCGTGATCGATGCGCGCGCACCGGACCGCTACCGCGGCGAAAACGAAACGATCGATCGTGTCGGCGGCCACATCCCCGGCGCGCGCAACCGCTTCTTCAAGGACAACCTGAATGCCGACGGCCGCTTCAAGACCGGCCATGAATTGCGCGAAGCGTTCTCGACCGTACTGGCCGGCACCGAGCCGAACCGCGTGATCCTGCAATGCGGCTCCGGCGTGACCGCGTGCCACAACGCGCTGGCGATGGAGGTGGCGGGGCTGCACGGCGCATCGCTGTACCCGGGCTCGTGGAGCGAATGGAGCGCCGATCCGTCGCGGCCGATCGCCACCGGCCCGACGCCGTAAGCACCAGCGTCACGCAGCAGTGACGAAGCGGCGGCATGGGCCGCCGCTGCTCGTTTACATCACGCCGTACTTGTGGAACCACGCGATCGCGCGCTTCCAGCCGTCCTCGGCATCGCCCTTGACGTAGCTCGGCCGGTAGTCGGCGAAGAACGCGTGACCGGCATCCGGATACACGACGATCTCCGATTCGCGCGCGAGCTTCGAGTCGCTCGCCTGGATCGCCTTGCGCATGTCCGCGAGCGACGCCTGCGTGATGTTCGTATCCTTCTCGCCGTACAGACCGAGTACCGGCACCTTCAGCGACGACGCATGATCGACCGGGTTGAACGGCGTCATCTCGTCGGTCTTGCCCTCGACGAAGCCATACCATGCAACGGCCGCGCGCACGTGCGGATCGTGCTCGGCATAGAGCCACGCCTGGCGCCCGCCCCAGCAGAAGCCCGTCACGCCGAGACGCGTCAGGTCGCCGCCGTTCTTGCCGGCCCACGCCACCGTCGCATCGAGATCCTCGGTGACCTGGCGGTCCGGCACCTTGCTGATGATGTGGTCGTACAGCTCCTTCATCGTCGGATACTTCGCCGCATTGCCCTGCCGCGCGAACAGGTCGGGCGCGATCGCAAGATAACCGAGCTTCGCGAAACGGCGGCAGACGTCGGCGATATGCGCGTGCACGCCGAAGATCTCGTGGATCACGATCACGACCGGCAGGTTCGTCTTGTCGGCCGGTTGCGCGCGATAAGCCGGCACGCTCGCGTCGCCCGAGCGGATCTCGACGGTGTCGACGTCCAGCCCGGCGCTGTCGGTCGTGACCGTCTGCGCCGAAACGGGCAGCACGGCCGCCGCGAAGGTGCCGCCCAGCGCGGCCTGCATGAACTTGCGGCGCGAGAACGGAACGTGGGGGACCAGGCTGTCGACTTCGGGTTTCAACATGAATGCACTCCTCGATTGGGCGCCGCCGTCACGATTCCGGATGCGTATGACGGGGCATCGCGCCGGCGCACGGCGCGGACGTCGCGGCGGTGGGCACCCCCGCCGCGGACGGAAACCCGGACAAGATGCCCAATAATCCGTTGTCGCGTCAACTGTCAGATGTGTAAGACTCGATTACGACGTGTTGCGTCGACCGCCTCGATCCCCACGCACAAGCCCGCTGGTGGCCTGTCGGATCGTCACGCGGCCCGTCGCCTGCCGGCCGTCGCGATTCGCCGGATGCTTGCCGATTGAAAAGAAAATCCCGCGGGCGATGCCGTCGCCTCCTGCAAAAACAACGGGCGGGGAACCTGCGCGACGCGCACGCTACCCGCCCGCCCCCGCGCGAACGCGCGATCAGTGCAGCTTGACGCGCGGCAGCGTCGTGCGCCGCAGCCAGTGCGCGACCGTGTCGAGGATCATCCGCGGATAGCCGTGCAGCGCCGCGATGTGCAGCCGGTACAGCGACATGTACATGAAACGCGCGAACAGCCCTTCGATCAGCATGTTGCCGCCGATCAGCCCGCCCATCAGGTTGCCGACCGCGCTGAAGTGGCCGAGCGACACGAGCGAGCCGAAATCCTTGTACGTGAACTCGGGCAGCGGACGCCCTTCGAGCCGGCAGCCGATCGCCTTCAGCAGGAAGCTCGCCTGCTGGTGCGCAGCCTGCGCGCGCGGCGGCACGTTGCGTTCGTTGCCGGGCCACACGCACGCCGCGCAGTCGCCGAGCGCGAACACGTTGTCGTCGGTGAAGGTCTGCAGCGTGCGGCGCACGTCGAGCTGGCCGAGCTTGTTGACCTGCAGGCCGTCGAGATGCGACAGCACCGACGGCGCCTTGATGCCGGCCGCCCAGACCGTCAGGTCCGCACGCACCGCCTTGCCGCTCGCGGTATGCACGAACCCCGGCGCGACCTCGGTCACGCGCTCGCCGAGCATCAATCGCACGCCCAGCTTCTCGAGCAGTTCGGCCGTCGCGGTCGACACGCGTTCCTGCAATGCCGGCAGGATCCGCGGTCCCGATTCGATCAGCACGATGCCGACGTCGTGGCGCGGATCGAGCTTGTGCAGCCCGTACACGGACAGCACCTGCGCCGTGTTGCGCAGTTCCGCGGACAACTCGACGCCCGTCGCGCCGCCGCCGACGATCACGACCTGGATGCGCGGCTCGGCCGTTTCGCCCGGGGCGGTCGGCGCAGGCGCCTGGTGTTCGGCGCGCATGCACGCGGCGATCAGCCGCTTGCGGAAGCGCTCGGCCTCCCCGACCGTATCGAGCGCGATCGCGTTTTCCGGTGCGCCCTGCACGCCGAAGAAGTGGGTCGTACTGCCGATCGCGATCACGAGCGTGTCGTATTCCAGCTCGCGCGCCGGCAGCAGTTCCGCGCCGTCGCTGTCGTTGAGGGGCGACAACGTGACGCGCTTCGCCGTGCGGTCGAGCCCGGTCAGCTCGCCCTGCTGAAACTCGAAGCCGTGCCAGCGCGCCTGCGCCGCGTATTCGAGCTCCTGCGTGAACGGGTCCATGCTGCCGGCCGCAACCTCGTGCAGCAGCGGTTTCCAGATGTGGGTCGGATTGCGGTCGACGAGCGTGACAAGCGCACGCGCGGGACGATTGCCGCGCGCGCCGTAACGGTCGCCGAGCCGCGTCGCCAGTTCCAGGCCGCCCGCGCCTCCGCCTACGATGATGATCCGATGCATCTGATTCCCCCTTTGCGATTCGAAACTGCTGCCGCCGGGCAAAGCCAATGCGATGCATTCGCGCCGCCCGGTGGATTAACCGGTTCGGACACCATCGTTGTGCAGTTCGAAGCACTTCGATGCGACCGACCCGGAACGCGGGGCGCGCGGCCCCGCGTCAATGACATGACTGACATGCATTGTCCGGGAGCTTGCGCGTTGACCACAAGCAAACCATCTCGATATTCAGCATCCCTGCAACAATATGCCGCGGGAAACGCGAACCGCACGGGGGTGCGTCAGTGTGCCTCTTCCCAGTTCGCGCCGGCACCGACCTCGGCGACGAGCGGCACCTTCAGCTTCGCGACGCCGCACATCATTTCCGGCAGTTTCTCGCGCACCAGCGACAGCTCGTCGTCGGGCACCTCGAGCACCAGTTCATCGTGCACCTGCATGATCATGCGCGACGCGAGCTTGTCGCGCGTGAGCCAGTCGTCCACCGCGATCATCGACAGCTTGATCAGGTCGGCGGCCGTGCCCTGCATCGGCGCGTTGATGGCCGCGCGCTCGGCCGCCTGGCGGCGCGGGCCGTTGCCGCCGTTGATTTCCGGCAGCCACAGGCGGCGGCCGAAAACGGTTTCGACGTAGCCCTTTTCCTTCGCCAGCGAGCGCGTGTCCTCCATGTACTGCGCGACGCCCGGGTAGCGGGCGAAATAACGGTCGATATAGAGCTTCGCCGCGTCACGCGTGATGCCGAGGTTCGACGCGAGGCCGAACGCGCTCATCCCGTAGATGAGCCCGAAGTTGATCACCTTCGCGATCCGGCGCTGGTCGGAATTGACCTCCAGCGGCGTCACGCCGAACACCTCGGCGGCCGTCGCGCGGTGGATGTCCTCGCCCTGCGAGAACGCACGCAGCAGCGACGCGTCGCCGGAGATATGCGCCATGATCCGCAGTTCGATCTGCGAATAGTCGGCCGACACGATCCGGTGACCCGGCGACGCGATGAACGCCTCGCGGATGCGCCGGCCTTCGGCCGTGCGCACCGGAATGTTCTGAAGATTCGGGTCGTTCGATGCGAGGCGGCCCGTCACCGCGACGGCCTGCGCATAGTTCGTGTGCACGCGCCCCGTCGAAGGGTTCACCATGCGCGGCAGCTTGTCGGTATAGGTCGACTTCAGCTTCGACAGCCCGCGATGCTCGAGCAGCAGCTTCGGCAGCGGGTAGTCCTCCGCCAGCTTCTGCAGCACCTCTTCGTCGGTCGACGGCGCACCGCTCGGCGTCTTCTTCACGACGGGCAACTGCAGCTTCTCGAAGAAGATCTGCCCGATCTGCTTCGGCGAGCCGAGATTGAATTCGCCGCCCGCCAGCTCGTACGCCTGCGCTTCGAGCTCGATCAGGCGCGTCGCGATTTCGGTGCTCTGCGCGTGCAGCCGCGCATCGTCGATCAGCACGCCCGTGCGCTCCATCTTGCGCAGCACGCGCGAGACCGGCATCTCGATCTCGCGATACACGCGCTCGAGGCCCGGCTCGCGCGCGACCTGCGGATACAGCACGTGATGAAGCTGCAGCGTGATGTCCGCATCTTCGGCCGCGTACTCGGCGGCTTGCGCAAGCGCCACTTCGTCGAAGCCGATCTGCTTCGCCCCCTTGCCCGCGACGTCTTCGTACTTGATCGTCTTGACGCCCAGATGACGCAGCGCGAGGCTGTCCATGTCGTGCGTGCGGTGCGATTCGACGACGTACGATTCGAGCAGCGTGTCGTGCTCGATGCCGTTCAGTTCGATGTCGTAGTTCGCGAGCACCTGCGCGTCGTACTTCAGGTGCTGGCCGACCTTCTTGCGGTCGGCCGATTCGAGCCACGGCTTCAGGCGCGCGAGCACCTCGTCGATCGGCAGTTGCTCAGGCATGTCGGGGCCGCGGTGCGCGACCGGCAGATACGCGGCCTTGCCCGGCTCGACCGAGAACGACAGGCCGACGAGGCGCGCGAGCATCGGGTCGAGCGCGGTCGTCTCGGTGTCGAACGCGGTCAGCTTCGCGTCGTTGATCTTCGCGAACCAGGCGTCGAACTGCTCCCAGGTCTGGATCGTGTCGTATTCGCGCACGATGTCGGCCGCCACCACCGGTGCCGGCTCGCCTTCCGGCGCATCGGCGCCGCCGCCTTCCGCCGGCGCGCTGTCGACTTCGCGCAGCCAGGTCTTGAAGCCGTAGCGCGCGAAGATGTCGCGCATCATGTCGCGCGCTTCGCCGTCGCTCTTCAGCGACGCTTCGATCGACTCGAGATGCGGCGCGAGATCGCAGGCCGTCTCGACGGTCACGAGCTTGCGGCCGAGCGGCAGGAAATCGAGCGCGCGGCGCAGGTTGTCGCCGACCACGCCCTTGATCTCGCCCGCGTGCTCGATGACGCCGTCGAGGCTGTCGTATTGCGCGAGCCATTTCACGGCCGTCTTCGGCCCGCACTTCTCGACGCCGGGCACGTTGTCGACGGTATCGCCGATCAGCGCGAGGTAGTCGATGATGCGCTCGGGCGGCACGCCGAACTTCGCGATCACGCCGTCGCGGTCGAGCGTTTCGTTGGTCATCGTGTTGACGAGCGTGACGCGGTCGGTCACAAGCTGCGCGAGATCCTTGTCGCCGGTCGACACGATCACGTTCATCCCGTGCCGCTCGGCTTCGCGCGCGAGCGTGCCGATCACGTCGTCGGCCTCGACGCCTTCGACCATCAGCAGCGGCCAGCCGAGCGCGCGCACCGCGCCGTGGATCGGCTCGACCTGCAATGCAAGATCGGGCGGCATCGACGGACGGTTTGCCTTATAGTCGGCATAAAGGTCGTCACGGAACGTCTTGCCCTTTGCATCGAACACGCAAGCGCTATACTCTGCACTGACTTCCTTGCGCATACGGCGCAGCATGTTGATGATTCCGTAGAGCGCTCCGGTCGGCTCCCCGCCAGGGCCACGCAAATCAGGCATCGCATGGTAAGCCCGATACAGATAGCTCGAACCGTCAACCAATAGCAGGGTCTTACCTTCCAGATTTCGTTCTTCAGGCATTATGAACAAGAGAAAAGTGATTCCGAGTCTGCGTTCGCTCGCAGATCAAGAACGCGCGACGGCCAAGAAGGCGCGCGCATCGTGGCAGATGTTCACGATTATGGCAGAGTTTATCGAGGCGACCGAGTACCTGTCGGAGATCCGCCCGGCTGTCAGCATCTACGGTTCTGCCCGCCTCAAACCCGACACGCCGCACTACAAGCTCGCGGTGCAGATCGCGCGCAAGCTGTCCGACGCCGGCTTCGCCGTGATCTCCGGCGGCGGCCCCGGCATCATGGAAGCCGCGAACAAGGGCGCGCACGCCGGCAAGGCGCCGTCGGTCGGGCTGAACATCGAGTTGCCGCACGAGCAGGCCGGCAACCACTACCAGGACATCTCGCTGCGCTTCCGCCACTTCTTCACGCGCAAGGTCACGTTCGTGAAGAACTCGGATGCGGTGATCGTGATGCCAGGCGGCTTCGGCACGCTCGACGAGCTGTCCGAAGTGCTCACGCTGATCCAGACGAAGAAGTCGCGCCTCGTGCCGATCATTCTGGTCGGCAGCGAGTTCTGGAAGGGGCTGCTGCAGTGGTTCCGCGACCAGCTGATCCCGATGGGCCTGATCAATCCGGACGACATGGATCTGATGCAGGTGATCGACGATCCCGACCAGGTGCTCGACGCGGTGCTCGCGTTCTACGAGGACAGCGGCGAGGAAGAAGGCTCGGACGACGACGGTCATCCGCCGCGGCCGGAAGAAGACCGGATGTTCTATCTGTAACGCATCCTTGGCAGCCGCCGGCCCGACGGCCGGCGTGCGGTTCGCCACGCGGCAGGCGGCGCCTCGGCTGCCTGCCGCGTGTCAGTTTGTAACGCACCGTTAATCCCGCTTTGCGGCCGCGTGCCGCCGAATGTCAAATTCGCACGGCCCGCGTGCCACGTTGCGGAGCGCCTGTCCGCACCCGCGGCTCGCCATTGTCAAATGGCGCTGGCGCATACCCGCACCCCGCCGCTGCCGGCCGGCAACCCTCCGTAACAAACCCGTCTCGCCTTTTCCGTCGCGTGCCCGCACACTGCATTCTGTCGGCGCGGCGTTCCCCCCGGTGGAACGATCCCCCTCGCTTCCATCGCGTCGTGCCGGCCTCTTTACAACGACATCACGGAAAAGAACATGCAACGCTCGCTGATCGCCCTCGCTTTCGCCGGCCTCGGCCTTTCGCTGTCCGGCCTCGCCCATGCCGTCAACGTCGACGTCAACATCGGCACACCCGCGCCGGTCGTCGTCGCGCCCGCGCCCGTCGTGGTCGCCCCGGCGCCGGCGGTCATCGTCGGCTGGCACGGCGACCGCTACTGGGACGGCCGCCGCTACTGGGAACGTCGCGAGTGGGAAGATCACCAGCGCTATCGCGGTCATGACGATCGTCGCGGTTATCACTGCCCGCCGGGGCATGCGAAAAAGGGCGAGTGCTGAGCGATATTGCACGTTCACCCGCTACGCACGGCCGTCCGCGCGCTTCGTCGCCGGGCGGCCGTTTGATTTTCGGCAGCCGATATCGCATGAGGCCGAATGGTAGGATTGCCCTCGTCCAGGGCCCCTTCCGCCACTCATGCCGCTCATCCGAATCTGGGCCGTCGACCACGCCCTCGCGTCCGGCATCGCCGCGCCGACCGACATCCTGACGGCGGCCAACCATCTCGCGTCGTCGATGCCGCCCGGCCACGCGACCGCGCCGTTCCGCTGGCGCGTCGAATCGGTCGATGGACGGCCCGTGCGCACGGCCTCCGGCCAGCTCCTTCCGGTCGACGGCGCAATCGACGGCGGCAGCCGCGCCGACGCGATCTGGCTCACGGGTCCGTTCGTCGCCGATCTCGACCGGCTGCTGGACCGGCCCGCACCGCTCGCCCCGCTGTTCGATGCACTGCGCCGGCAACACGCGCGCGGCACGCTGATCGCGACGTACTGCACCGGCGCGTTCCTGCTCGCGGAAGCCGGATTGCTCGACGGCCGCGTCGCCACGACGCACTGGTCGAAAGCCTCGAGCTTCCGCGCGCGTTATCCGGACGTGGCGCTACGCGCGTCGGACGTCCTGACCGAACAGGACGGCATCCTGTGCGGCGGCGCCGTCACGTCGTACCAGACTCTCGCGCTGCGGGTCGTCGACAAGCTGGCGAACGCGCGCCTGGCCGCGTCCGTCGCACGGCTCATGCTGATCGACGTGAACCGCGACTCGCAGGACTCGTTCATCGACCTCGACCGGATGGGCCACCATCGACACGACGATCCGGCCATCGCGCGCGCGCAACGCTGGATGGAAAAGCATCTGCGCGAGCCGTTCAGCCTCGCGCGGTTGAGCGACCACGTCGCGATGAGCGAACGCACGCTGCATCGCCGCTTCCGGGATGCGGTCGGCGCCCCGCCGCTCCGGTATCTGCAGACGCTCAGGATCGAAGTCGCGAAGCGGCTGCTCGCGGAAACGAAGCTCGCGATCGATGCGGTGTGCGAACGCGTCGGGTACGCGGACATCAGCGGTTTCCGGCAACTGTTCAAGCGCGAAACCGGTATCTCTCCCGGCGAATATCGTCGTCGTTTCGCGCGCTAGCCCGACTGAAACGGGCGCGGGACACGCTGTCGGGAATGGCATCGTCGAATGGCAGTTTCGCCACTTCGCGCGTCGGCATGCGGTTCATACACTGGATTCACGTCGCCGGAACCGGAGCGACGCCGCCTCCACCGAACCAGGACACCGCCATGCCGATGATCGACGTCACCCTCCCCGAAGGGGCACTCGCGCCGCACGCCGAAGCGCAACTGATGAACGAGCTGACCGGGACACTGATCCGTCACGAAGGACTCGATCCCGACGATCCGCGCGTGCGGGACGTGACCTGGATCTTCGTCCATCGGCCGGCGGCCGTATATCGCGCCGGTGCCGTCGCGCCTGCGCCGCTCTACCGGATCGTGCCGACCGTGCCCGAAGGACAGTACACGGACGCCGCGCGTGCGGCGCTGATCGCCGACGTGACCGCCGCCGTCGCACGCGCGGAAGGTGCGGCGGTCGACGCCGTCGCGACACGCGTGTGGGTCTTTCCAACGGAAATCGACGACGGCTGCTGGGGTAGCCGCGGCACGGTGCGTCGCCTGCCGGACATCATGGAGTATTTCGGTGGCGCGACATTGCGGGCGCTCGGGGAACAACGCCTGGCGACCAAGCGGCGCGCGGATGCGGGCCGGGTCGTCGATGCCGTGCGCGATTCGATGCGGGAAATGGATCGGAACGGGTTTCACGAACCGGCTGCCGGCGTCGTTCGCTGACGGCGGTTGGCAGAAGGAAAGCGGCCGTGCCCCGGTAGGCGGTTGCGTCGACCATCGCGACGCGCATCCTGGACGGGGCCGGCATTTACGTCACTGAAACGCCACTTCCGCAAAGCTCCGCAGCTTGCGGCTATGCAGCTTGTCGAGCCCGTTGGTCCGCAGGATCTCCATCGCCCTCACGCCGATCTGCAGATGCTGGTCGACCTGCCCGCGATAGAACGTGTCGGCCATGCCGGGCAGCTTCAGCTCGCCGTGCAGCGGCTTGTCCGACACGCACAGCAGCGTGCCGTACGGCACGCGGAAGCGGAAGCCGTTCGCGGCGATCGTCGCGCTTTCCATGTCGAGCGCGATCGCTCGGCTCTGCGACAGCCGCTGCACCGGCTCGCGATGATCGCGCAGTTCCCAGTTGCGGTTGTCGACGCTCGCGACCGTACCCGTGCGCATCACGCGCTTCAGTTCCGCGCCCTCCAGCCGCGTGACGTCGGCCACCCCGCGCTCGAGTGCGAGCTGCACTTCGGCCAGCGCCGGAATCGGCACCCACAGCGGCAGGTCGTCGTCGAGCACGTGATCCTCGCGCACGTAACCGTGCGCGAGCACGTAATCGCCGAGACGCTGCGTGTTGCGCAGCCCCGCGCAGTGGCCGAGCATCACCCACGCGTGCGGACGCAGCACCGCGATGTGATCGGTGATCGTCTTCGCGTTCGACGGACCGACACCGATGTTGACCATCGTGATCCCGCTGCCGTCCGCGCGCTTCAGGTGATAGGCGGGCATCTGCGGCAGGCGCGGCGGTGCGGCGCCCTCGGACGGCTCGCTGCCGAGGTTCGCGTTGTACGTGACGACATCGCCCGGCTCGACGAACGCGCTGTACTGGCTGCGGTAGGCGCGCACCTCGGGATCGTCGCTTTCCGTCATCACCGTGCGGCCCAGCTTCACGAATTCGTCGATGTAGAACTGATAGTTCGTGTAGAGCACGTAGTTCTGGAAGTGCGTGGGCGACGTCGCCGTGTAGTGACGCAACCGGTGCAGCGAGAAATCGACGCGCGCGGCCGTGAACAGCGCGAGCGGATGCGGCTCGCCCGGCGCCGGCTCGAACGTGCCGTTGACGATACGGTCGTCGAGATACGACAGGTCGGGCGTGTCGAAGATGTCGCGCATCGCGAGCAGGCGGTCGCGGTCGAGCTCGCCCTCGAGATGGATGCCTTCCGGAAACGCGAAATGAATCGGAATCGGCTGCGACGACACGCCGATCTCGATCTTGACATGGTGGTTCTTCGACAGCAGGCGCAACTGCTCGCGATAGTAGTTCGCGAAGAGATCGGGGCGCGTGACCGTCGTCTCGAACACGCCCGGGCCCGCGACGAAACCGTACGAGCGGCGCGAATCGACGTGCGTGTTGACGTCGGTGCGGATCCGCACGAACGGATAACACGCGCGCACGTGCTCGGTAATCGGTTCGTGGCGGCGATAGCGCGCGAAGGCGTCGCGCAGGAAACCGGTATTCGTGTCGTAAATCGCGGACAGCCGCGCAACGGCGGCGATCGGGTCGTCGAAAGCCTCGACCGACGGGCTGTCGGGCGACAGCACGCGGTGCCGGCGGCTCAAATCGTTCTTCATTTTCATCACCTCGTCTGATCGAACGACATTACCACGGAACCCGGTCACCCTTGTGGCCGGCCCTGCGCACGCCAGGGCCGGATGGCGCGCAGTATTTGCTAAAATCGGTAGGTTCACTGGAGACTCATCATGAAGCCGCTCATTCTCGTCGTCGCTGCCGCCGCGTTTGCCGCCGCCAGCGCCGCTTACGCCGCCGGCGGCACGCCTGACGCCGACGCGCAGGCCCGGGCCGAGGCCAACGAGGCCGCCGGCCTGCCCGATCTCCGCAAGATCAACCGGCCGGGCGCCGAAGTCACGTCGAAAGTGGACTTCGCGGACATCCGCCGCACGCCGAGCTTCCACGAAAAGAGCAAGAACGGCACCGAGGTCACCGAGTACCGCGACCGCGGCAAGCCGGTCGAGATCGACGTGAAGTCGAATTTCGGCACGCGCTACCAGATGAGCTCGACGCCGGACACGTCGCCGAAGCCGCACGACGCGGGCATCCCGATCACGCGGCTGCCGTCGCTGAATCTGCGCTACTGATTCCGTGGCCCGCCGCATCGTTCGCGGCGCGCCGCCCCCCTTCACCTGCTGTCGCGACGCACGCCGCCCGCGTGCCGACACCCTGACCTGACGCATCCCGCATGGCCGTTTTCACTGCTGTTTCCGACTCCGATCTCGCGCAATGGATGCGCCACTACGAACTGGGCGACGTGCTTGCGTTCCGCGGCATTCCGTCCGGTATCGAAAACAGCAATTTCTTCCTGACGACGACGCGCGGCGAGTACGTCCTCACGATCTTCGAAAAGCTCTCGGCGCAACAGCTGCCGTTCTACCTCGACCTGATGCGCCACCTGGCCGGCCACGGCGTGCCGGTGCCGGACCCGATTCCGCGTGACGACGGCGCGTTGTTCGGCGAGCTGCACGGCAAGCCGGCCGCGATCGTCACGAAGCTCGACGGCGCGGCGGAACTCGCGCCGGGGGTCGAACACTGCATCGAGGTCGGGCAGATGCTCGCGCGCCTGCACCTCGCCGGGCGCGACTATCCGAACCACCAGCCGAACCTGCGCAGCCTGCCGTGGTGGCAGGAAAACGTGCCGGCGATCGTGCCGTTCATCACCGACGCGCAACGCGCGCTGCTCGAAGGCGAGCTCGCGCACCAGGCGGCCTTCTTCGCGTCGGACGACTACGCGGCGCTGCCGGCCGGCCCTTGCCATTGCGACCTGTTCCGCGACAACGTGCTGTTCGCGCACGCGGCGCCCGGCACCGGCCACGACGTGCGGCTCGGCGGCTTCTTCGACTTCTATTTCGCCGGCTGCGACAAGTGGCTGTTCGACGTCGCGGTGACGGTCAACGACTGGTGCGTCGACCTCGCGACCGGCGTGCTCGACGCTGCGCGCGCCGATGCGCTGCTGCGCGCGTACCAGACCGTGCGACCGTTCACGGCCGAGGAGCGGCGCCACTGGAGCGACATGCTCCGCGCGGGCGCGTACCGCTTCTGGGTATCGCGCCTGTACGACTTCTACCTGCCGCGTGCGGCCGAGATGCTCAAGCCGCACGACCCCGGTCATTTCGAACGCATCCTGCGCGAGCGCATCGCGCATACGCCCGCGCTTCCCGAGATCCAAACCGCATGCAACTGATCGAAGTGCCCGCCAAAACGGGCTATGTCTGGTTCCGTCAAGGCGTCTGGCTGTTCCGCCGGAATCCGCTCGCCTTCATCACGCTGTTCTTCACGTACCTGCTGGCGATCACGCTGGTGTCGATGGTGCCCGTGATCGGCTCGGCGCTGCCGCTGGTCTTCATCCCCGGCATCGCGGTCGGCTTCATGGCCGCGTGCCGCGACACGGTGGCCGGCAAACCCGTGATGCCGACGATCCTCGTCGACGGCTTCCGCTCGTACGGCACCGTCGCGACCCAGCGGCTGCTGGTGCTCGGCCTGATCTACGTCGCGTCGATGGTGCTGGTGTTCGCCGCTTCGTCGTTCGTCGACGGCGGCGCGCTGTTCCACGTGATGATGGGCGCGGCCGACGAAGCCAGCGCGACGCCGGAATCGCTGGCCGCGCAAGGCACGCTCGGCGCGCTGTTTTTCGCGACGCTGCTCTATCTGCCGGTCGCGATGCTGTTCTGGTTCGCGCCGGTGCTGGTCGCATGGCATGACGTGCCGCCCGCGAAGGCGCTGTTCTTCAGCGTCGTCAGCTGCTGGCGCAATCGCGGCGCGTTCGTCGTGTACGGCATGCTGTGGTTCGCCGTCGCGCTCGGCACGTCGCTCGCGCTGTCGCTGCTGCTGCAGGCGCTCGGCGCCGGCGCCTACGCGCTGACGATCATGATGCCGGTGACGATCATCATCGTCACGATGCTGTACTGCTCGTTCTACGCGACCTATCGCGGCTGCTTCGGCGTGCAGGAGCCGGGCGCGCCGACGGCCACGTCGGGCCGCTGACACCCCTGGCCGGCGCACGGCGCCGGCCGGCACGCCGCTCATCGCGCCGGGTCGCCACCCCGGCGCACCGCCGATCTCCCCTTTCCCGCCTCCACTACCGGCAAACCCTCGCCGGGCGCCCCCTGTTCAATGCGATTTTTTGCGCGCAAAATAATTTGTGTGCAAATTGTTTGCGCGTCTACCGCGCCCTTCGACTCATGGACCGCCTACCCGCCCTGCCCCAGACGCTCGACGAGCAACTGTGCTTCGCGCTGTACTCGACTTCGCACGCGATGACGAAGGCGTACAAGCCGCTGCTCGACAAGCTGTCGCTGACCTATCCCCAATATCTGGCGATGCTCGTGCTGTGGGAACGCGACGACATCGCGGTGAAGGACATCGCCGCGCGGCTCGATCTCGACCCGGCGACCGTCACGCCGCTGCTCAAGCGGCTGGAGGCACTCGGTTACGTCGAACGCGTGCGCAGCGCAGCCGACGAACGCGTCGTGAACGTGCGCGTCACGCCGCAGGGCCGCGCACTGAAGGATCGCGCACGCTCGGTGCCCGCCGATCTCTTTTGCGCCATGCAGCAGACGCCCGAATTCCTGATCCGGCTGCGCGCCGACCTCCAGCAGTTGCGCGACGCGCTGTCGGCCGCCAACGAACGCTGATACGCGCACGCCGACCGACCGGCCCGGCGCTGCCGGGTTTTTTCTTGCAAATTTCATTTGCACACTAATGATTAGTGTTCTATATTTTGTGCGTGGCCGGCGACATCCCGTTTGACCGGACCGCTTTTCCTCTTTTCCCGACAAGGAGCTGCACGATGAACATTCTGTACAAGACCAGCGCCACGAGCACGGGCGGCCGCGACGGCCGCGCGGTTTCCGCCGACAACAAGCTGGAAGTGAAGCTGGCCGCGCCGCGTGAACTCGGCGGCACGGGTGCGGAAGGCACGAATCCGGAGCAGCTGTTTGCCGCAGGTTACTCGGCCTGTTTCCTGAGTGCGATGAAATTCGTCGCCGGCCAGAACAAGCAGGCGCTGCCGGCCGATACGCAGGTCACGGCGGAAGTGGGCATCGGCCCGAACGACGCCGGCGGCTTCGGGCTCGACATCGAGCTGCGCGTATCGCTGCCCGGTCTCGACAAGGCCGACGCGCAGGCGCTGGTCGAAAAGGCCCACCACGTGTGCCCGTATTCGAACGCCACGCGCAACAACGTGCCGGTGCGCCTGACGGTCGTCTGACGCGACGCAGGACCGCCCACGCAAAAAGGGCGCGTGCGGCCACTTGCCGCACGCGCCCTTTTGCGCGATTCGTCGAAACGGCAGGCCAGCGTGCCCGCCTGCGCTGCTTAGCGCGAGCCGATCGAGTACGGGCGATTCATCGCCGCTTCGCGATCGATCTTGCGCATGCGGAATTCGAGATCGTAGATGTCGGTGGCATCGGCCAGGTACGCGTCGGCGCGCTCTTTCGCGGCCTTTTCGGCGTTCTTGGTCAGCATCAGGAAGAGGTGGCTCAGCAGGTACATGGCGATCTCGCTTTCAATGGTCTTGGACTAGGGTTTTCCCGAATTATAGGGAAAACCCTAGGCTTTGGCCAGCGTTGCTTAGACGATGCGTCGTTCGGTCGCCACAGTCCGTTGATTCGCCTCGAAAAAAGCCCAGATCATCGCGCTCGCATCGGGGCCGACCGCCGCATGAAACGCCACGGCTTCGTCGCCGCCGGCCCACGCATGATCGAGCCCTTTTACGTGACAAAGCCGCACGACCGGCTCGCCGTCGCGGCAGACGTCGGTGATCTGCGCGCCTGCTTCGCGCGTCTCGACGCGCTCGCCGCCGCGCAGTGCGCCGCGGGCATCGGCCAGCCCGTTCAGGCGCATGAACTGCACCGTCAGCTGGTCGGCGTTCTTCGGCGCGACGACGTGATCGCCGTCGCCCTGGACGATCAGGGCGGGCATGCCGGGATACGCGGCCACATCGACCAGCGCGTCGATCACCGCGGCCGGGTTCTGCCGCAGGCCGCGCCGCATCACGTCCATCGCCGTGATGCCCGAATTCGCCTCGCCGAGCGCGGGGCCCGAGTGCAGCGCCACCGCCGCGAAGCGGTCCGGATGGTGCAGCGCAAGAAGCGACGCGAGCCCCGCGCCGGCCGACAGCCCCGCCACGTAGACGCGCGACGCATCGAAACCGTGTTCGTCGACGAGCGCATCGACCAGCGACGCCACCGCGTTCGCCTCGCCGCGGCCCGCGCGGTCGGTATCTTCATACCAGTGCCAGCAGCCGTGCGCGTGCGCCCGCAGCGACTGCTCCGGATACAGCACCGCGAAACCGTGCTTGTCGGCCAGCAGGTTCATCCGCGTGCCCTGCACGAATTCGTCGACGGACTGCTGGCAGCCGTGCAGCATCACGACGAGCGGCATCGCGCCGCGCCGGCGGCCGGGCGGCACATACAGGCCGTACGCGAGATGCTGGACGAGGCGCCCGAGCGCGGGCGCCATCGGGTATTCGCCGCGCGTCCACTCGCCCGCCGCCCATGCGGCGGCACGCGGGCGCACGCGCGATTCGCGTGGCGGGGACAGATCGGATGCGGCGGGAGAAGCCGCAGCCTCGAGTGCGTCGCGTGTGATGCGCTGTGCATCGCGCGCCGCGCGCTTCGCGGCCGGAGAGAGCATGCGTTTCATGCCGCCCAGCCACACCTTGGTCAGACTTTTGGTCATCGATCGGGCTCGCAGTCAGGAAAAATAGGGGCACCATGAAGGCGCCGCAACGGATGCATCGTTCGACTTTGTGCAATGCACCATAACATTGTTTCCAGGATTTTTCCTGCATGCGCGTCGTTCCCGGCGGCGCAAAAAACGGGCCGCATGCACACGCGGCGCTATACTGGGGTTTCGCCGCTTGTATCCGTTGTAGTCGTTCTTCCAGGCTCGCGCGTTGATTTAAGCATTCTCCCCGCCTTCGTCCGTCCCCTTCCCGATGTTCGACCTGTCGTCTCACCTGTGGATCATGATCACCGCGTTCGGCGGCGCCGGCCTGACCTTGCCGCTCGCGATCACGATCGCCGTCTGGCTGGCGCTCGGTTACTCGTGGCGGCGCGCGGCCGCATGGCTCGCCGTGCTGGCGGCCGCGATCGGCGTGGTGGCGCTCACGAAGATCGCGTTCCTCGGCTGGGGCATCGGCATCCGCGCGTGGGATTTCACGGGGTTCAGCGGCCACGCGATGCTGTCGACGTCGGTGTATCCGGTCGCGATCTTCCTCGCGCTGATCCGCACGCGCACGCCGGTGCGAATCGCCGGCATCGCACTCGGGCTCGCGGCCGGCATCGCGGTCGGCGTGTCGCGCGTCGCACTCGACGCGCATTCGCCGTCCGAATCGATCACCGGCTGCATCGTCGGCGCGATCGCCGCGCTCGCGTTCATTGCCGGCTCGTGGCGCGCGGTGCCGCACCGCTGGTCGGTGCCGGCGGTCGTCGCGAGCCTCGCGATCGTCACCGTCGCGCTGCACGGCATCACGGTGCCGTCGCATCGCTGGGTCACCAAGGTCGCGCTGCAACTGTCCGGCCACGAGCGCCCGTTCGTCCGCGCGCGCTGGAAGGCCAACCCGAACTACCATCCCGCGTCGCAGCCGTCGTCGCTGCAGCGCACCGAATCGTCGGCGCACGCGCTGCGCACGTGACGGGCCGCCCGGCCGCCCCGTTCCAGGTCTGACCATTTCATGCGCGCCGTCGCATGAGCGGTATGTCGAGCGTTATAACCCGCCCTATATTACGATTACGGTTTCCACCCATTCAAAAACGAATCCGCCATGCGCCCGACCGTCCGTCCGCTTCGCCGCACCCTGCTCCGCCTGCTGCCGATCGCCACGCTTGCCGCCGCCGGCATCGCGTTCAGCGCGCCCGCTTCCGCCGCCGACGAACTGGTCGTTTCGGCGGCCGCCAGCCTGACGAATGCATTCAAGGCCGTCGGCGAGGCGTACGAGAAGCAGCACCCGGACACCAAGGTGCTGTTCAACTTCGGCGCGTCGGACGTGTTGATGCAGCAGATCGCCAAGGGGGCGCCGGCCGACGTGTTTGCGTCGGCCGACCAGAAGGCGATGGATCGCGCGGTGGACGAAAAGGTGATCGCGCCCGGCACGCGCCGCGATTTCGCGGCGAACTCGCTCGTGCTGATCGTGCCGGCGGACAGCCGCACGGCGGCACCGGCGTCGCTGAACGACCTGACGGCCCCCGGCGTGAAGCGCATCGCGTACGGCGACCCGGCATCGGTGCCGGTCGGCCGCTACACCGAAGGCGCGTTGCGCGCGGCCGGCGTGTGGGACGCCGTCAGCGCGAAGGGCGTACTGGCCGCCAACGTGCGCCAGAGCCTCGACTACGTCGCGCGCGGCGAGGTCGACGCGGGCTTCGTGTTCGGCACGGACGCCGCGATCATGCCGGGCCGCGTGAAGGTCGCGCTGACGGTGCCGACCAGGACGGCCATCACCTACCCGATCGCCGTGGTGAAGGACAGCCGGCACGCGGCGCAGGCGCAGTCGTTCATCGACTTCGTCGCGTCGCCGCAGGGCCAGGCCGTGCTGTCAACGTTCGGCTTCAAGCCCGCGGGCAAGTGAGCGGCGCGCGATGCAAGACGCCTGGGTACCGCTGCTGCTGTCGCTGAAGGTTGCCGGCTGGGCAACCGCGCTCGACATCGTGCTCGGCGTCGCGGCCGCGTTCGTGCTCGCGCGCTGGCGCTCGCCGCTGCGCGATGTCGTCGATTCCATCCTGACGCTGCCGCTCGTGCTGCCGCCGACGGTACTCGGCTATTACCTGCTCGTGCTGCTCGGTCGGCGCGGCGTGTTCGGCGCGTGGCTCGACGATCTCGGCATCGAGCTGGTCTTCACGTGGCAAGGCGCGGTGATCGCGTCGATGGTCGTCGCGTTTCCGCTGATCCTGAAGTCGGCACGCGCCGCGTTCGAGGGTGTCGATCCGCATCTCGAGCGCGCCGCGCGCACGCTCGGGCTCGGCGAGGTCGCGGTGTTCTTCCGCGTGACGCTGCCGCTTGCCACGCGCGGCATTCTCGCGGGCGCGCTGCTCGCGTTCGCACGCGCGCTCGGCGAGTTCGGCGCGACGCTGATGATCGCGGGCAACCTGCCCGGCCGCACGCAGACGCTGTCGGTCGCCATCTACGCGGCCGTGCAGGCCGGCGACGACCACACGGCCAACTTCCTCGTGCTCGTGACGTCGATCACCTGCATGCTCGTGCTGCTCGCGACCGGCTGGCTCGTGCCGTCGCGCGCCCGACGGAGCCAGCCGACATGAAGCGCATGCGCCGTCCGTCTCGCTCCGCGGCCCGATCGTTGCGGCGGAGGCCCGCATGAGCCTCGTCGTCGACATCCGCAAGACCTACGCAAACGCCGAGCGCCGCTTCACGCTCGACGTGTCGTTCACCGCGACGACGCAGCGCGTCGTGCTGTTCGGGCCGTCCGGCGCGGGCAAGAGCATGACGCTGCAGGCGATCGCCGGACTGCTGTCGCCCGACGAAGGCGCGATCACGCTGAACGGCGAGGCGCTGTTCGACGCCGCGCGCCGCATCGACGTGCCGACCCGCGACCGCCGCGTCGCCTACCTGTTCCAGGACTACGCGCTGTTTCCGCATCTGAACGTGCGCCAGAACATCGCGTTCGGGCTCACGTCGGGGCTGCGCAATCCGCGCGCGAAGACGGTGCCGCCCGAGGTCGCGTACTGGCTGCGCGCGTTCGACCTGGAAACGCTCGCGGGGCAGTATCCGTCGCAGCTGTCGGGCGGGCAGAAGCAGCGCGTCGCGCTGGCGCGCGCGCTGGTCGCGCAGCCGCGGATCCTGCTGCTCGACGAGCCGTTCGCGGCGCTCGACGGCGCGATGCGCCAGCGCATGCGCCACGAGCTCGCCGAGCTGCAGGCGCGGCTCGATATCCCGATGGTGCTGATCTCGCACGACCCCGACGACGTCGCCGCATTCGGCGACCAGGTCGTGCAGTTGAGCGAAGGACGCGTGCAGGCGGCCCCGCCGCACGCCGGGTGGCCGACGCGCGTCAGCTGAGCGCGCGAGGCCGTGGTCGCGGCAGGCGGGTGGGCGCCTGAGAGAAGCCGCGCGGCGCGGCACCGGCTGAAAACGGAAACGAAGTCGGTGCCGTGCACGTGCCGTGCGACGCCGGCTTCGCCCCGTCCGTCGCGCGATCTTCGACGCGCGCCGCCCGAGCCGCTGCGTCAGCCCGTCACCGCGAGAATCACGCTCGACGCCTTGAACAGCGCGATCGCCGGCCGGCCCACGTCGAGTTGCAGCGCCGCGACGCTGTCGTGGGTGACGACCGCCGTCAGCGTCCCGCCACCGTCGAGCGCCAGCGTCACCTCGCTGTTCACCGCACCCGCCACGACGGCTTCCACGCGGCCTCTCAGCTGGTTGCGCGCGGACACCTTCAGGTCGGGCCCGCCATCGTCCACCGCCAGCACGACCCACGACGCCTTCACCAGTGCGCAGGCCTCCGCGCCTTCGCGCAGGCCGAGCGCCTCGGCGCTTTCGTGCGTGAGCACGGCAACGACCGGCTGCCCGCCGGGCAGCGTCAGCGTCACCTCGTCGTTGACCGTGCCGCGCACGATCGACGCAACCTTGCCGAACAACTGGTTGCGCGCGCTGGTCTTCATCCCGATCCGGCCGATCAGCGCCCAGTCGACGTCGAAACCGGCGACGGCCGCGCTCGCGGCCTCGATGAAGCGGCGATGCTCGCGCTCGATCGTGCGGAACGCGGCGATCAGCGACGTCGCGCGCGGCGTCAGCGTCGTGCCGCCGCCGCCCTTGCCGCCCGTCGAACGCGCGACGAGCGGTTCGCCGGCAAGATTGTTCATTGTGTCGACCGCATCCCACGCGGCCTTGTAGCTAAGGCCGACGGCCTTCGCCGCGCGCGTGATCGAACCGGTATCGCCGATCGCCGCGAGCAGCGCGATGCGCGTTGCGCCGCCGAGCGTCTGCTCGCCGGCGCGCAGCCACAGCTCGCCGCCCAGTTCGAGCGGTTCGGCGGACGGGGAAGCGTGCGGTGCGTCGGTCATCGGGCGGCGTATGGGAAACGGGCGGTCATTATAGTCAGCGCGCCGCTCGGCCCGGCTTGCCGTCGAGCTTCGGCGGCCGCAGGCCGGCCAGCAGCGCCTCGGCGTCGCGCGCCGCGCGCTGTTCGAGCGCCGCGCCGTAGCCGCGCACGAAACCGAGCTGGTATGGCGGCGCGCCCAGTTGCTCGAGGTGATGCAGCGCGACCATCGCGTCGTTCGCTTCACCGAGCACGCTCTGCACGCGCGTGAGCGTCTTGACCGTTTCGCTGCGCGTGCGGCGCGACGCCAGCGACGCGAAGAATTCGAGCGCATAGCGCAGCCGCTTCGCATCGATCCGCACCTGGTGGCGCGCGGCCGTATCGAGCGACGTGAGCGACGGCGACGCGTAGAGATGGCCGAACAGCCGGCGCACGCGCTTGGCCGCATGCCGCCGCAGCGGCGGCGCGTCGCCGCCCTCGGCTGCCGGCAGCGCGAGCGTGCTCAGCCATTCGAGCCAGCCGAGCGTCAGCCGAGCGTAGCGGGCCGAATGCAGCGCCTGACGCAGCTCGACACGCGCGGTCGTCGACTGCGCGCGTGCCGCGTCGAGCGTGCCGTCCCAGTCGCCGTCGCCGCCGTCGGCCGCGATCAGCGCGGGCAGGCTTTCGGTCGAAAACACGTCCCAGTCGCGCACCGTGCCGAGCAGCCCGGCGAGCCAGCGCAGGTCGACGCCGAGCGTGTCGCGCCACTGGCGGTCGGCAAAACGCGGGAAGAAGCGCATCAGCGTGCGCAGGCGGCGCAGCGCGACGCGCATCTGGTGGACGAATTCGGGATCGTCGCGCTCGAGCACGCCGCCCTCGTTGCCGAGCCACTGCGCGGTGATGTCGCCGGACAGCGCGAACAGCGCGGCGCGCTGCGTGCGGATGCCGGTCAGGTCGACCGGTTGCGCCTTGACCAGCCCGCCGGCCACCGGGCCGCCCGCGCAGGCGCGGTCGATCACGCTCGTCAGTTGCACGAAGGCGGGCCACGCGCCGCTCAGCTCGCGCGCCGCGGCAAACAACGCGTGCAGCGCGGCCGTGCGCGCGGCGACGGTTTCCCAGTCGGGTGCGGCAAGCCGCAACTCGACGTAGCGGCGCGGCGGCTCGCCGCCGCCGGACAGCGTGATGTCGTCGAGCGTCATCTCGACCACGACGCCGCCGTCGTCGGCCCACCGCCCGCGCCGCCGTTCGCTGACGAGGCGCAGCGCCGGCGCATCGGGCTGTACGCACGCCGCCGGGAGCGCGGCGGCGTCAGGCGCGACGCCGTCGACTTCGCCCGTCGGTGCGTCGGCATCGGCTGCGGTCGTCGTCACGGATACCGGCAGCGGCATCGCAACGACGATGCCCGCATGCTCCGCATCGAACAGTTCGCGCGCGGTGACGCCGGGCGCGAACGCCTTCGTGCGCGACGCGACGACACGCCTGCCGTGCGCGTTCGATTCGACCCAGGTCCACCAGCTTGCGCCGGGGCTCGCCTCGGCCTCCTCGATCTGGCACGGCTCGATCGTCACGCGTTCATGACCCCGCCGCATCCGCACCTGCGGGCAGATCCGCCACGCGCGCACGAGCTCGGCGCCGAAGTCGCGCTGCGTGCCGCGGGCGCGACCCGCGGGCTTGACCGGCCACCCTTCCAGCGACAGCGACAACACGATTTCCAGCACACGCGACATGAAGGCTCCTGCACAAGAAGAATCGCCGGCGCATCGACCCCGCCGGCGTCGCCCGTGAAGCAGCTTCCATAGTACACGCCGTCAAATCGTGCCGGCGGCGATCTGGCCCTGTCGCCTGTCGGATATCAAACGGCGTATTGCGCGAGGCCGTTGCCGAACGACCAGTCCTCCTTCAGCACCTCGACGAGACTGATGAATACGTCCTGCTGGCGCACGCCGGGCTGCTGCGAGAGGTTCTCCGCGATCGTCCGGTACAGCGCCCGCTTCTGCTCGAGCGTGCGCGTGTTGTTCGCGGTGATCTGGATCATCACGAGATCGTCGCTGCGCTCGATGTCGAGGTAATGGCGGCCGTACACGAAGTTCTCGGCCGCATGCTCGGTCACGACCATGAAGATGTCGTCCTCGGGCACGTTGAAGGTCTGCATCAGCGCGCGATGCACGCCGTCGACGAGCGCCGCGCGGTAGGCGGCCGGTTTGCCTTCGCGTACGGCGATACGGGTGAATGGCATGGTCCTGCTCCTGTCGGTGAAGTTGACGTGGAAAAAACGGAAACACGACATCAGGTTAGGTGCGCCGAACTATAATGAACAGTCATTGACGGATATTTCATTCATTTACACTTGAAATGAAAGTACTCGATCTCGATGCGGTCCGTGCGTTCGTACTGGTCGCCGATCTCGCCAGCTTCACGCGCGCCGCCGATGCGCTCGGCACCACGCAATCGGCCGTCAGCCTGAAGCTGAAGCGCCTGGAGGCCCATCTCGGCAAGCCGCTGCTGGCGCGCACGCCGCGCGTCGTCAAGCTGGCGGCCGACGGCGAGAACTTCCTGCCGGCCGCCCGCGCGCTGCTCGACGCGCACGAGCACGCGCTCGGCGCGATCTCGGCCGGTACGTATCGCCTGTCGCTCGGCGTCAGCGAGCACGTCGCGGTGCCCGACCTGCCGGCGGTGCTCACTAGCCTGCATCGGCAGGACCCCGGGCTGTCGCTGGAAATGCATCTCGGGACGTCGACGAACCTGCTCGCGCAATACGACGAACGCCGGCTCGACGCGGCGATCGTGCGGCACGAGCCGGGCGAGGATCCGCCGCGCGAAGACGGCACGCTGCTGTTCACCGAACCGCTGGCCTGGCTCGCCGCACCGGACTGGGCACCGCGCGCGGGCGAGCCGCTGCCGCTCGCGGTGCTGGCCGGCCCGTGCGGCGTGCGGGCCGAGCTCGGAG
>NZ_JAAGPK010000202.1:0-245 GCF_017104685.1 Burkholderia sp. Tr-20355
ACTGCAGTTAGACGGTAGCGTGTAACAATGTGCTCAGATCAGATAGTGCACTGAACAAGCACTGACGGCAATGATATATTTCAATATATGGCTAGGAATAAATCATAAGTTGCAGACAGAATGAGCTGATGGTTGAAAAATATTATATGCGAACAGATTAAAAATGTTGTGTTTGTTTGATGTGGGTTATTTATAGTCAGTTTAGTCACGTTCTTTTTTTTTTTTTTTTTTTTAATGATCCGGCA
>NZ_JAAGPK010000203.1:0-12142 GCF_017104685.1 Burkholderia sp. Tr-20355
TGCCCCGCCGGCGGCCCCGTCGCGACGCGATGCAACCGGGTTCGGCAAGCGAATGAACCGGGACGTACAATTCTCTTCTCCCCCTTCGACGCGTTAGCGGCGCGAAATGTCATGGAGCAGATGGATTGTGTCGTGATCGGCGCGGGCGTCGTCGGTCTGGCGATCGCGCGGGAACTGGCCGCGCGCGGGCGTGAAACGATCGTACTCGAGGCGGCCGACGCGATCGGCACGGGCACGAGTTCGCGCAACAGCGAAGTGATCCACGCGGGGCTCTATTACGCGCGCGGGTCGCTGAAGGCGACGTCGTGCGTGCATGGCCGCGACATGCTGTACGAATTCTGCGAAACGCATCACGTGCCGCACCGGCGTGCGGGCAAGCTGCTCGTCGCGACGAGCGCCGCGCAGGTGAAGCAGCTGAAGGCGATCGCCGCGCGCGCGGTCGAAAACGGCGTGCTCGACCTGCTGCCGCTCACGCGTGCCGAGGCGCAGACGCTCGAGCCCGCGCTCGAATGCGTGGAGGCGCTGTTCTCGCCGTCGACGGGCATCGTCGACAGCCACCAGCTGATGCTCGCGCTGCTCGGCGACGCGCAGCGCGACGGCGCGATGTACGTGTTGAAATCCCCGGTCGAATCGATCGACGTGCTGCGCGGCGGGCGCTTCGTCGTGCGCACGGGCGGCGACGCACCGACCGAGATCGAGGCCGCATGCGTGATCAACAGCGCGGGGCTCGGCGCGCAGGCGCTCGCGCGCCGCACGCACGGGCTCGACCCGCGCTGGGTGCCGCCGCTCTATCTCGCGCGCGGCAATTACTTCAGCCTGTCGGGCCGCGCGCCGTTCTCGCACCTGATCTACCCGATGCCCGATCGCGCGGGGCTCGGCGTGCACCTGACGCTCGATCTCGGCGGGCAGGCGCGCTTCGGCCCGGACGTCGAGTGGTGTGATTCGCTGCGCTACGAAGTCGATCCGGCGCGTGCGGGCGCGTTCTACGCGTCGATCCGCGCGTTCTGGCCGGGCCTGCCCGACGGCGCGCTGCAGCCGGCGTACGCGGGCATCCGGCCGAAGCTCGCGGGGCCCGGCGAGCCGCCGGCCGATTTCATCGTGCAGGGCGCCGCGCAGCATGGCGTGCGCGGGCTCGTGAACCTGTTCGGCATCGAGTCGCCGGGGCTCACCGCGTCGCTCGCGCTCGCGCAGCGTGTGGGAGAGATGACCGCCCGCCGTTGACGCGGCGCGCGTGACGGCAGTGTGAAATCCCTTATCTCCGGAATTTCGGCGCGCACATTTATTCGCTTGAGCGTTATTCTGTCGAACGGCTGTCGCCAGAACAGCTTTCAAATCGATAACGTTGGAGCGAGTCCCCCATGAAAACATCCCGTCGGAGTTTCCTGATTACGAGCATTGGTGCCGTGTCCGCGCTGGCGCTGTCGCGCGAAGCGCTGGCCGATGCGCCGATGCTGTCGGAGACGGATCCGACCGCCGTGGCGCTCGGCTACAAGGCCGATGCCACCAAGGTCGACAAGACGAAGTACCCGAAATACGCCGCGGGCCAGGATTGCGCGGCCTGCATGCTGTACCAGGGCAAGAAGGGCTCGGCTTCGGGCCCGTGCGGCGCCTTCCCCGGCAAGCAGGTGTCGGCGAAGGGCTGGTGCAGCGCCTTCTCGAAGATGGGTTGAGGCCCGTGCGGCATCGTGCGATGCCGCATTGTGGCGAAAACCGCACAACGCCCGCCGTCGAACGATGGCGGGCGTTTTTTATTGCTTGAAAACGGTTCCGTCGCTTTCTACACTCGCTGCAAACCTGCGCGCCGCGGCCCACCCGCGCGACGCGCCGCCCGATACGGTGAATTCACGAGGACGACACACGCATGGCGACGATTGCGAATTCAACCAAAACGGTGCGGCCCGAGCGTGCGCTGAACCGCCGCGCGGTGGCCGCCGCCGTGATCGGCAACGCGCTCGAGTGGTACGACTTCACGGTGTTCGGCTTCATGACCGTCGTGATCGCCGAGCTGTTCTTCCCGACCTCCAGCGAATACTCGTCGCTGCTCCTCACCACCGCGACGTTCGGCGTCGCGTTCTTCATGCGCCCGATCGGCGGCATCGTGTTCGGGCTGTACGCGGATCGCGCGGGCCGCAAGGCCGCGCTGTCGCTCGTGATCCTGCTGATGACCGCCGGCATCTTCCTGCTCGCGATCGCGCCGCCCTATGCGGCGATCGGCATCGGCGGCCCGATCCTGATCGTGCTCGGCCGGCTGCTGCAGGGCTTTTCCGCGGGCGGCGAATTCGGCAGCGCGACGGCGCTGCTGATCGAAGCCGCGCCGTTCTCGAAACGCGGCTTCTACGGCAGCTGGCAGATGGCGAGCCAGGCGGCCGCGCTGCTGATCGGCGCGCTTGTCGGCGCGGCCGTCACGCGCGGGCTGTCGCACGACGCGCTGCGCAGCTGGGGCTGGCGCGTGCCGTTCGTTCTCGGGCTCCTGATCGGCCCGATCGGCTTCTACATCCGCCGCCATCTCGCCGATTCCGAGGCGTTCCTGCATGCGCAGCAGAGCGCGCGCCGCGCGACGCTCGGCGAAGTGTTCACGCGCCACCCGCGCGAGGTGCTGTGCGGGCTCGGCTCGGTGATCGCGCTGACGGTGACGATCTACGTGCTGATCAGCTATCTGCCGACCTTCGCGGTGAAGCAGCTGAAGCTGCCGTACGCGGAATCGTTCTACGCGGTGATCGTCGGCAACCTGCTGCTGATGGTGTTGTCGCCGGTCGCGGGCGCATGGTCCGACCGCATCGGCCGCAAGGGGCTGTCGCTGTGGTCGCTGGTGCTGACGCTCGCGCTGATGTATCCGCTGTTCGCGTGGCTCGACGCGGCGCCGAGCATCGGGCGGCTGATCGCGGTGCAGGCCGTGCTGTCGGTGACGCTCGCGGGCTACTACGGGCCGTTCGGCGCGATGATCGCCGAGCTGTTCCCGGCCAACGTGCGCTCGACCGGGCTGTCGATCGCATACAACGTCGCGGTGATGCTGTTCGGCGGCTTCGGGCAGTTCATCGTCACGTGGCTGATCAAGGTCACGGGCACGCCGCTCGCGCCGACCTACTACGTGATGGCCGGCATCGCGCTGTCGATCGTCGCGGTCGCGTTCGTGCCCGCGCGCAGCGCCGACCTCGATGCGCCGGCGTGATCGCATGACGGATCGAGGACGGTCATCGGATCGTTTCGCAAAACGCAATGATGGACGGGTGGCAAAACGATGAAAACAGCCGCCGCCCCCCATGCGTTCGCGCCCGAATTGTTTAGTTGTCGAACAAAACTTGCGCCGGATGAACGGAACTGCCGTTCGCGCGCGTTCTCGCATTTCCCGCGGGGGCGAAACATCGGCAAAAACCCGCGCAAGGGCGTCGAGAAGAGTTTTTTCTCCAGCTTGTTGCAGCATCGCTAGCTCAAGTAATATCCGCGTACGCCGGACCCTGGCGGGAACGGTTCCGATCTGGAGACCTGGAGGAAACATGGAATACAACCGTCTGTTGCACACCCTGCGTGTTACAGCCATTGCAGGCGTGGCAGCGGCATCGCTCGGCGTCGCGGGCTCTGCATTCGCACAGATCCCGAACAAAACGCTCGTCTACTGCTCAGAAGGCAGCCCGGCGGGTTTCGATTCCGCGCAATTCACGACCGGCGTCGATTTCACCGCCGCCACGTTCACCGTCTACAACCGTCTCGTCGAATTCGAGCGCGGCGGCACGAAGGTCGAGCCGGGCCTTGCCGAGAAGTGGGACGTGTCGTCCGACGGCAAGGTGTATACGTTCCATCTGCGCCACGGCGTGAAGTTCCACACGACCGACTTCTTCAAGCCGACGCGCGAATTCAACGCGGACGACGTGCTGTTCACGTTCGAGCGCATGCTCGATCCGAACCAGGCGTTCCGCAAGGCGTACCCGGTGTCGTTCCCGTACTTCACCGACATGGGCCTCGACAAGCTGATCACGAAGGTCGAGAAGGTCGATCCGTACACCGTGAAGTTCACGCTGGCCGAGCCGAATGCGCCGTTCATCCAGAACATGGCGATGGAATTCGCGTCGATCCTGTCGGCCGAATACGGCGACCAGCTGATGAAGGCCGGCAAGGCCGCCGACATCAACCAGAAGCCGATCGGCACGGGCCCGTTCATCTTCCGCAGCTACACGAAGGACGCGACGATCCGTTTCGACGGCAATCCTGATTACTGGAAGAAGGGCGAAGTGAAGCTGTCGAAGCTGATCTTCTCGATCACGCCGGATCCGGGCGTGCGCGTGCAGAAGATCAAGCGCAACGAATGCCAGGTGATGAGCTATCCGCGTCCGGCCGACATCGCGACGCTGAAGGCCGACGCGAACGTCGACATGCCGTCGCAGGCCGGCTTCAACCTCGGCTACCTCGCGTACAACGTCGAGCACAAGCCGGTCGACAAGCTCGAAGTGCGTCAGGCGCTCGACATGGCGATCAACAAGAAGGCGATCCTCGAGTCCGTCTACCAGGGCGCCGGCCAGGCCGCGACCGCGCCGATGCCGCCGACCCAATGGTCGTACGACAAGAACCTGAAGATGGCCGCCTACGACACCGCGAAGGCGAAGGCGCTGCTCGCGAAGGCAGGTTTCCCGAACGGTTTCGAGATCACGCTGTGGGCGATGCCCGTGCAGCGCGCGTACAACCCGAACGCCCGCCTGATGGCCGAGATGATCCAGGCCGACTGGGCGAAGATCGGCGTGAAGGCGAAGATCGTCACGTACGAGTGGGGCGAGTACATCAAGCGCGCGCACACGGGCGAGCAGGATACGATGCTGATCGGCTGGACGGGCGACAACGGCGATCCGGACAACTGGCTCGGCACGCTGCTCGGCTGCGAGGCGATCAAGGGCAACAACTTCTCGCACTGGTGCTACAAGCCGTTCGACGAGCTGGTCCAGAAGGGCCGCACGACGACGGGCCAGGACGCCCGGACGAAGCTCTACACGCAGGCCCAGCAGATCTTCGCGCAACAGCTGCCGTTCTCGCCGATCGCGAACTCGACGGTCTACCAGCCGGTGCGCAAGAACGTGGTCGACATGCGTATCGAACCGCTCGGCTATGCCCGCTTCGACGGTGTTAGCGTGAAGTAACGCGCCTGTCGTAAGCTGTCGCGAAGACCGGCTAACTCATCCGGCGGCGGGAGGCCAAAAGCTTCCCGTCGCCGGTCGCACATTTCCCACAAGAAAATACGAGACGCATCATGTTCAGATTCGTGTTGCGCCGCGTGGGCATGGTGATCCCGACCTTCATCGGCATCACCATCCTGGCGTTTGCGCTGATTCACCTGATACCGGGCGACCCCATCGAAGTGATGATGGGCGAGCGTGGCGTCGATCCCGCGATGCATGCGGAGGCGATGAAACGCCTCGGGCTCGACCAGCCGCTGCCCATGCAGTACATCCACTACATCGGCCGGGCGCTGCATGGCGACCTCGGCACGTCGATCATCACCAACACGAGCGTCGCGGGCGAATTCTTCGCGCGCTTCCCGGCGACCGTCGAGCTGTCGCTGTGCGCGCTCGTGTTCGCGCTCGCGGTCGGGCTGCCGGCCGGCGTGATCGCCGCGCTGCGGCGCGGCTCGGTGATCGACCACGGCGTGATGGGGACCGCGCTCACCGGTTACTCGATGCCGATCTTCTGGTGGGGGCTGATCCTCATCATGGTCTTTTCGTCGTACCTCGGCTGGACGCCCGTGTCGGGGCGCATCGCCGTCGAATACGATTTCCCGCATCCGACGGGCTTCATGCTGATCGACGCGCTGCTCGCGCCGGACGAAGGCTCGTTCAAGTCGGCGGTCAGCCACCTGATCCTGCCCGCGATCGTGCTCGGCACGATCCCGCTCGCGGTGATCGCGCGGATGACGCGCTCGTCGATGCTCGAAGTGCTGCGCGAGGATTACATCCGCACCGCACGCGCGAAGGGGCTGTCGCCCGTGCGCGTGGTCGTCGTGCATGCGCTGCGCAACGCGCTGATCCCGGTCGTCACCGTGATCGGCCTGCAGATCGGCACGCTGCTCGCGGGCGCGGTGCTGACCGAGACGCTCTTTTCGTGGCCCGGTGTCGGCAAGTGGCTGATCGATGCGATCGGCCGCCGCGACTATCCGGTCGTCCAGGGCGGCATCCTGTTGATCGCGACGCTCGTGATCGTCGTGAACCTGGTCGTCGACCTGCTGTACGGCGTGCTGAATCCGCGCATCCGCCACACGAGGTAATTCCATGAGCAATCTGCAAAATACCCTGCCGACCGAATCCGCGCCGGCCGGCGGCCGTGCGCTCGCGCTGCGCGAGTTCTGGGCCAACTTCTCGCGCAACCGCGGCGCCGTCGGCGCCGGCATCGTCGTGATCGTGCTGATCCTCGTCGCGCTGCTCGCGCCGCTGATCGCGCCGCACAGCCCGGTCGAACAATACCGCGACTACGTGAAGATCCCGCCCGCGTGGCTCGCCGGCGGCAACTGGCAATTCATCCTCGGCACCGACGAAGCGGGCCGCGACATCCTTTCGCGGCTGATGTTCGGCGCGCGGATGTCGTTCTGGATCGGCTTCGTGTCGGTCGTGCTCGCACTGATCCCGGGCATCGTGCTCGGGCTCGTCGCCGCGTTCTTCCAGAAGTGGGCCGACACGCCCGTGATGCGCATCATGGACGTGCTGCTCGCGCTGCCGTCGCTGCTGCTCGCGGTCGCGGTCGTCGCGATCATCGGCCCGGGCCTCACCAACACGATGTTCGCGATCGCGATCGTCGCGCTGCCGGCCTACGTGCGCCTCACGCGCGCATCGGCGCTCGGCGAGCTGCAGAAGGAATACGTGACGGCGTCGCGCGTGGCCGGTGCCGGCACGCTGCGCCTGATGTTCTCGCAGGTGCTGCCCAACTGCACGGCGCCGCTGATCGTGCAGGCGACGCTCGGCTTCTCGTCGGCGATCCTCGACGCGGCCGCGCTCGGCTTCCTCGGCCTCGGCGTGCAGCCGCCGACCGCCGAGTGGGGCGCGATGCTGGCCTCCGCGCGCGACTACATCGACAACGCGTGGTGGATCGTGACGATGCCGGGCCTGTCGATCCTGATTTCGGTGCTCGCGATCAACCTGCTCGGCGACGGGCTGCGCGACGCGCTCGACCCCAAACTGAAACGGATGGCATGACCATGAGCACTCTTCTGACCATCCGCAATCTCGCGGTGAATTTCAACGGCCTGCCTGCCGTCGACCGGATCAACCTGTCGATCGCGCCGGGCGAGGTGGTGGGCGTCGTCGGCGAATCGGGCTCGGGCAAGAGCGTGACGATGATGGCGCTGATGGGCCTGATCGACGCGCCGGGCAAGGTGACGGCCGACGAGGTCACGTTCAACGGCGTCGACCTGCTGAAGGCGTCGCCGAAGGCGCGCCGCAAGATCGTCGGCAAGGACATCGCGATGGTGTTCCAGGACGCGCTGACGAGCCTGAACCCGAGCTACACGGTCGGCTACCAGATCAAGGAGGTGCTGAAGCTGCACGAAGGGCTGCGCGGCGACGCGCTGAACCGGCGCGCGCTCGAACTGCTCGACCAGGTCGGCATTCCCGACGCGAAGAACCGCATCGCGTCGTTCCCGCACCAGATGTCGGGCGGGATGAACCAGCGCGTGATGATCGCGATGGCCGTCGCATGCAACCCGAAGCTCCTGATCGCCGACGAGCCGACCACCGCGCTCGACGTGACGATCCAGGCGCAGATCATGGATCTGCTCGTGAAGCTGCAGAAGGAGCGCGGGATGGCGCTCGTGCTGATCTCGCACGACCTGGCCGTGGTGTCGGAGGTCGCGCAGCGCGTCGCGGTGATGTACGCGGGCGAGATCATCGAGACCAACAGCGTGCCCGACATCTTCCGTGCGCCGCATCATCCGTACACCGAAGCGCTGCTCGCCGCGATTCCCGAGCACAATCAGGGGGCGCGTCGCCTTGCCGCATTGCCGGGCATGGTGCCGGGCCGCGACGATCGCCCGTCCGGGTGCCTGTTCGCGCCGCGCTGCAAGTACGTCGTCGACGATTGCCGCAAGGCGCGGCCGGCGCTCGACACGCTGGTGCCGGGCAACGATGCGATGCGCGCGCGCTGCATCAAGCCGCTCAATGTTTCCAACCTCGACCTGACGGGAGGCGCACGATGAATGCAGTCCAAGATACGCGCCACGCGTCGCCCGACGAGGACGTCCTGGTGGCCGACGGCCTCGCGAAGCACTATTCGGTGAAGCGCGGGATGTTCGGGCAGGGCACGGTGAAGGCGCTGAACGGCGTGTCGTTCTCGCTGAAACGCGGCAAGACGCTCGCCGTCGTCGGCGAGTCGGGCTGCGGGAAGTCGACGCTCGCGCGCCAGCTCACGATGATCGAGACGCCCACGTCGGGCAGCCTGACGATCGACGGCAAGAATGTCGCCGGCGCGAGCCGCGACACGATCGCCGAGCTGCGCCGCCGCGTGCAGATGGTGTTCCAGAACCCGTTCGCATCGCTGAATCCGCGCAAGACCGTCGAGCAGACGCTGTCCGAGCCGCTCGAGATCAACGCGAACCTGACGGCTGCCGAGCGTGCCGCACGCATCGCGCAGATCATGCGCACGGTCGGCCTGCGGCCCGAACACGCGAAGCGCTATCCGCACATGTTCTCGGGCGGCCAGCGCCAGCGTGTCGCGATCGCGCGCGCGATGATCCTCGATCCGCGCATCGTCGTCGCCGACGAGCCGGTGTCCGCGCTCGACGTGTCGATCCAGGCGCAGATCCTGAACCTGTTCATGGACCTGCAGGAGCAGTTCAAGACGAGCTACGTGTTCATCTCGCACAACCTGTCGGTGGTCGAGCACGTCGCGGACGACGTGATGGTGATGTACTTCGGCAGCGTCGCCGAGCTCGGCGACAAGGCGACGATCTACGCGCGGCCGCGCCACCCGTACACGCGGGCGCTGATGTCGGCGACGCCGGCGATCTTCGAGGAAGACCGCCGCGTGCAAATCAAGCTGCAGGGCGAACTGCCGTCGCCGCTCAATCCGCCGTCGGGCTGCGCGTTCCACCAGCGCTGCCCGTATGCGGTCGAGCGGTGCCGCGCGGAGGAGCCGAAGCTGCGCGAGGTCGACGGCCGGCAGGTAGCCTGCCATCGCGCCGAGGAGGTAGGGGAGGCGAATGCCTGAAGCGTTGGCGGCGCGCGTGTCCGGCGTGCGCCGTGCGGGGGCAAGCGGGGCGCGCGTGATGCGCGCGTACCGCGACGCGCGGCGCTGGAGCGTGCGTACCGTCACGGGCGCGGCGCTGGCCGGCGCGTGCGTGGCGGCCAGCCTCGTGGTTCCCGTCGAATCCGCGCGCGCCGAAGGGCGCGCGCCGGCCACGTCACCGATCCATCCGTCGCAAGTCCCGCCGCCCGGCATGAGCCTGCCGGGCTTCCACGCGCCGTCCGTATCGGACGGCACGGTGTCGCGCGGCACCGTGCGCGTGCAGCCCGCGCGCATGCCGTTCTACGTCGCGACCAAGGGTAACGTCACGCTGTACGTGCTCGGCACGCTGCATACCGGCGACCCGTCCGATTACCCGAGCGCGCAGCCGTTCCGGCCGCGCATCCTGGCGGCGCTCGCCGCGTCGCCGACGCTTGCGCTCGAACTGTCGCCCGACGATCTGCTCGAATCGCAGGACGACGTGTCGAAGTACGGCGTGTGCCGCTACCCGTGCCTGCAACGCCTGCTGCCCGAGCCGTTGTGGCAGCGGCTCGCGGCACGCCTGCGCGGCAACCCGGCCGCGCTCGCCGAGATCCGCAAGATGCGGCCGTGGCTCGCGGCGCTCGTCGTCGAGACCTACGATTCGCTGTCGGCCGGCCTGCAGACCGAATACGGCACCGAGGCCCAGCTGCAGAACGTGTTCCTGAAGAAGAAGGGCGGCCGCGTGATCGGGCTCGAGACGCTCGCCGAACAGATGCGCGCGTTCACCGGGCTGACGCTGGCCGAGCAGCGCGAGATGCTCGCGCAGGACATGGTGCAGACACCCGCGCAGAACGCCGACGACATCAAGGCGCTGCACCGGCTGTGGCGAATTGGAGACGCCGACGCGATCTCCGCGTGGGCCGTCGCGAAGAGCGAGCGGCTCGCGCGTTCGAAGGTGCTGTCGGCGTCGATCGACAACAAGATCGTGTACGAGCGCAACCGGCGCTTCGTTGCACGGATGACTGCAATCGCCGCGCCGAACCGGCCGCTGTTCGTCGCGATCGGCGCGCTGCATCTGGGCGGCCCGCGCGGCGTGCTCGAATTGTTGCGTCAACAAGGTTACAGGGTCGACGCGAACTGATCGCCGCCGTCGCGCCCGAACCGATCCTCCCCTGTTTGATCGACGTCGTTCGGGCCACGTCAAACGCTTGTTTGTACACGCGATTCGATAAGGAAAACCCTCGATTCGTCGGAAAATAGCGTTTCAAACGATTGACATCCCGTTCCGCCAATATCTATTCTTCGATCCACAAGTTGAAAAATTGAAAAGAATAGAAAAAGTTCTACGGGGTAGCAGAAAACAAAGCGCGGGGTGAGCGCGTTGCCGGCACGTGGTGCACACGTGTCGGCCGCGGAAGTGTCTGCATGTACGGCGGGGCCAATCATCGTCGGACAACAACAATACATGCAGGCCGACTTGCGGATAAGCGACGCTCCGTCGTCTGACCGGGGAAGGCAGTGATCGGGCGGCGGCGGACGTTTTTTAATCCGGAATATTTTTCCGGTCCCGTCGAAAGACGGTTTCGGGGGGCGAATCGACAGACGGCGAAGCCGCAGCGATTGCGCCAACGGAAAAGCGCCACGAGGGCGCTTTTTTCTTTTGGGCGGCCGAGATGACGATGCGCGTTACGCGCCTTCGTCGGCCTGCAGCGCGCCGGGGGCCACCACGTCGACGCCGGCAGCCTCCAGCGCCGCGCGAATCCGTTTCGCGAACGCCAGCGCATGCGGCCCGTCGCCGTGCAGGCAGACGGTCTGCGCGTTGAGCGGCACCCATTCGCCGCTCAAGGCACGCACCTGCCGGTTGCGCACCATGTCGAGCGTGCGCGCGAGCACCGCGTCCTCATCGTCGATCAACGCGCCGGGCTGGCTGCGCGGCACGAGCGAGCCGTCCGCGCGGTAGCCGCGGTCGGCGAACACTTCTTCCACCGCGGCAAGCCCCGCATGCCGCGCGGCCGCGACGAACACGCTGTTCGCGAGCCCGAACACCGCGAGCGACGGATCGAAGTCGTGGATCGCGGACACCACCGCATCGGCGATCATCGGGTCGCGCGCGGCCTGGTTGTACAGCGCGCCGTGCGGTTTCACGTGCGCGATGCGCCCGCCTTCGGCCTGCGCGATCGCCGACAGCGCGCCGAGCTGGTACAGCACGCCCGCGTAGATGTCGCCGGCCGGCAGCTGCATTTCCTTGCGGCCGAAATTCTCCGGATCGTGAAAGCTCGGGTGCGCGCCGATCGACACGCCTTTCTGCACGGCCCAGCGCACGCAGTCGCGCATCGCGTTCGCGCCGCCCGCATGCCAGCCGCATGCGATGTTCGCCGACGTGACGAGGTCGAGCAGCGCCTCGTCGGATCCGCATCCTTCGCCGAGATCGGCATTCAGATCGATTTCCATGATGTTCCTCGTCCACTGATGGCGTGGCGCGTCTTTCGTTACTGCTTCCGCCAGGGTCACGCTGCGCGCGATTGGGCGCGGCGGCGCGCTTCTTCTCGCATGTCGATCGCCACGTCGATCTGCCGCAGATAGGCACGTTCCGCGGCGAGGGCGGCGCGCGCGGCGTCGGGGGTCGTGCGCACGAAGCGGATCGGCAGGTTGAGCCGCGCCTGTGCGAGTTTCCACAGATCGGCGCGGATCACCGTGCCGATCTTCGGGTAGCCGCCGGTGGTCTGCGCGTCGTGCATCAGCACGATCGGCTGGCCGTTCGGCGGCACCTGGATCGTACCGGGCAGCACCGCGTGCGACAGCAGCTCGACCGGCTGCTCGCGCACGAGCTCGGCGCCCGCGAGGCGATAGCCCATCCGGTTGCTGTTCGCGGTGACGAGCCATTCCTCGTCCCAGAACGCCTGCTGCGAATCGGCCGCGAACGAGGCGTAGTCGGGGCCCGGCAGCACGCGCACGGGCATCGCCCACGGCG
>NZ_JAAGPK010000204.1:0-12339 GCF_017104685.1 Burkholderia sp. Tr-20355
CCCGCCGCCCGCGGCGACGTCGAGCACCGCGCCGCCGGCCGGCACGAGCCGCGACCATTGCGCGACCCAGCGCGACGGCTCGGCCTGAGCGGCGTGGCCGCCTGCGGCGGCGATGACGGATTCGCTCATGCGCCGGATCAGTTGTACGACAGGCCCATCGCGTCGCGCACGTCGCGCATCGTTTCCGTCGCGTACTTGCGTGCCTTGTCGCAACCGTCCGCGACGATCGCGCGCAGCAGCGACGGATCGTCCATGTACTTCTGCGCGCGCTCGAGCATCGGCTGCTGTTCGCGCAGGATGCCCTCGACGACCGGCTGCTTGCAGTCGAGGCAACCGATGCCCGCCGAGCGGCAGCCCTTCTGCACCCACTCGTGCGTCGCTTCGTCCGTATAGACCTGGTGCAGCTGCCACACCGGGCACTTGTCGGGATCGCCCGGATCGGTGCGGCGCACGCGCGCGGGGTCGGTCGGCATCGTGCGGACCTTCTTCGTGATCGTCTCGGCGTCTTCGCGCAGGCCGATCGTGTTGCCGTACGACTTCGACATCTTCTGCCCGTCGAGACCCGGCATCCGCGATGCCTCGGTCAGCAGCGCCTGCGGCTCGACCAGGATGATCTTGCGCGCACCCTCGAGATAGCCGAACAGACGCTCGCGGTCGCTCATCGACAGGCTCTGCGATTCCTGCAGCATCGCGCGCGCCTGTTCGAGCGCCTCGTCGTCGCCCTCCTGCTGATACGCGTTGCGCAGTTCGTGATAGAGCTTCGCGCGCTTGCCGCCGAGCTTCTTCGCGGCTTCGAGCGCCTTCTCCTCGAAGCCCGGCTCGCGGCCGTACAGGTAGTTGAAGCGGCGCGCGATCTCGCGCGTCATCTCGACGTGCGGCACCTGATCCTCGCCGACCGGCACGAGCGAGCCGCGATACAGCAGGATGTCGGCCGCCATCAGCACCGGGTAGCCGAGGAAGCCGTAGGTGGACAGGTCCTTGTCCTTCAGCTTCTCCATCTGCTCCTTGTAGGTCGGCACGCGTTCGAGCCAGCCGAGCGGCGTGCTCATGCCGAGCAGCAGCGCGAGTTCCGCGTGCTCGGGCACCTTGCTCTGGATGAACAGCGTCGCCTGCGCCGGATCGATGCCGGATGCGAGCCAGTCGATCAGCACGTCCCACACGTTCTTCTCGATGACCTCGGGCGTCTCGTAGTGCGTCGTCAGCGCATGCCAGTCGACGACGCAGAAGAAACACGGGTACTCGGACTGCAGCTTCACCCAGTTTTTCAGCACGCCGTGGTAATGACCGAGGTGCAGCGACCCGGTAGGTCGCATGCCGGAGAAAATACGTTCTGGGAACATGATTGTCGTTAGAAAAGCGAGGCGAATGGGGACAGGATGGCGCTCAGGACGGCATAACCGACGTTGACGAGCGGGCGCAGCCAGAAGTTCGTCAGCACGCCCGTCGCGACCAGCGCGAGGACGATGATGAAACCGTACGGCTCGATGCGCGACAGCGCGATCGATTGCTTCGGCGGCAGCAGCGCCGCCAGGATACGGCCGCCGTCGAGCGGCGGCAGCGGAAACAGGTTCAGCACGCCGAGCACGAGGTTCGCGCTGACGCCGGCGAACGCCATCCGCGTGAAGAACGGCTCGTCGATGCCGACGGCGGGCAGCACGAGGGTCAGCAGGCCCCAGACCAGCGCCTGCACGAAGTTGCAGGCCGGACCCGCGAGCGATACCCACAGGCTGCCCCAGCGCGGATTGCGCAAATTGCCGAACGAAACCGGCACCGGCTTCGCATAGCCGAACAGGAACGCGCCGCCCGTCACGAAGTACATCACGAGCGGGATCGCGATCGTGCCCAGCGGATCGATGTGGCGCATCGGGTTGAACGACACGCGCCCCATCACGTAGGCGGTGTTGTCGCCGAGCAGGCGGGCGGCGTAGCCGTGCGCGGCCTCGTGCAGCGTGATCGCGAAGATCACGGGCAGCGCGTAGACGGCGATGGTCTGTATCAGGGAAGCATCCATATCGCGTTATTGTAACAAGCGCATTCGCGCAAAATTGAACGACCCGCTCAGGCGGCCGAGAGGCCGAACGGTTCCAGCGCGCCGCGCCCCGCACGCACGAGCTCCGGCGCGTCGCCGGTCAGGTCGATCACCGTCGACGGTTCGCGCGGGCAGGCGCCGCCGTCGATCACGAGGTCGACCTGTTTCTCGAGCCGCGTGCGGATTTCCTCGGGATCGTTGAGCGGCTCGTCGTCCGGCGGCAGGATCAGCGTCGTGCCGAGCAGCGGCTGGCCGAGCGACTCCAGCAGCGCGAGCGTGATCGCGTGGTCGGGCACGCGCAGCCCGATCGTCTTGCGCGACGGATGCGACAGCCGGCGCGGCACTTCCTTGGTCGCCTGCAGGATGAACACGTACGGGCCCGGCGTCACCGACTTGATCTGCCGGTACTGGCGGTTGTCGACCATCGCGAAGTTGGCCAGCTCCGACAGGTCGCGCACGAGCAGCGACAGGTGCTGCTTCTCGTCGAGGCCGCGAATCCGGCGCACGCGCTCGACCGCATCCTTGTCGTCGAGATGGCACGCGAGCGCATAGCTCGAATCGGTCGGCATCGCGATCACGCCGCCCTTGCTGATGATCTCCACGGCCTGCTTGATCAGGCGCGGCTGCGGATTATCCGGATGAATCCTGAAGAACTGGGACATGGGGGTACGTAAAGGGGGATGAATCGGCAACGCACGGCGGCGGCACGGGCGGCGCTCCGCCGCCCGGCGTCAGAGCCAGCGCTCCCAGACCGGCGTGAGGTCGGACGGCAACGGCGGCAGGCTGCCGAGCTCGACGCGGCCCTCGCCCGGCGCATGGAAATCGGAGCCGCGCGACACTTCGAAGCCGAAGCGACGCGCGACGTCCGCGTATTCGCGGTACTGGTCGGGCGTATGGCTGCCCGTGATGACTTCGATCGCGCGGCCGCCCAGATCGATGAACTCGCCAAAGAAGGCGTCGAATTCGACGGGCGTGTACCGGTAGCGGCCCGGATGCGCGACCACGGCTTCGCCGCCCGCCGTACGGATCCAGCCGACCGCGTCGGACAGCGATGCCCAGCGATGCGGGACGAAGCCGGGCTTGCCGTCGCCGAGCAGGCGGTCGAACACGTCGGACGTCGATTCGGCGTGGCCGTTCTCGACGAGAAAGCGCGCGAAATGCGTACGCGAGATCAGGTCGGGATTCGACACGTACTTCAGCGCGCCGTCGTATGCACCGGGAATGCCGAGCGTCGCAAGCTGCTCGCCGATCGCCACCGCGCGGGCCGCACGACCGTGGCGCGTACGGTACAGGCCGTCGACCAGCGCCGGGTTCGCGGGATCGATGTTCAGGCCGACGATGTGCACGGTGCGCGACGCCCACGTGACCGAAATCTCGACACCGCTCAGGTAGCGCATGCCGAGCGCTTCCGCCTCGCTGCGTGCCGCTGCCTGGCCGCCGATTTCATCGTGGTCGGTCAGCGCCCACAGGGTCACGCCGCCCGCATGTGCGCGGCGCGCGACGTCGGCAGGCGACAGCAACCCGTCGGAAACATTGGAATGGCAGTGGAGATCGGCGTTCATTGTCGGTATGGCAGGTAAGGCTTCATTCTACTGCAACGCGGCAATTGCGCCGCCCGCCTGCCCTGCCGCCGGCGTCGCGCGCCTACGCGCAGAACGCCTCGATCAGCGCCGCGACCTGCTCGGGCTGGTCGTGATGCACCATGTGACCGGCGTCCTCGACGAGCTTTTCGCGCCAGTCGGGGAACGCGGCGAAGCGCGCCTTGAACTCGGGCAGCGGGATGTCGCCGGCGATGTGCGCGAGCGTCGGCGAGTTGACGGCTTCGACGTGCAGCACCTTCGCGCGCACCTGCTTCCACGTGGCCATCACCTCGTCGAGCCGGTACAGCAGCGGGCCCGGCATCTTGTGCGCCGGGTCGGCCAACAGGTGGTAGAGACCGTCGTCGCCGCGCGTCGACCAATGCTCGGCGAGGAATGCGGCCCGGCGCGGGGCGAGCCGCGGATTGGTCTTGATCAGGCGCGCCGCCACGTCGTCGAGGGACGCGTAGGGCCGCAACGCGGGCGGCTCGCGCAGCTCGTCCAGCCAGCCGCGCAACCGGCGCGGCGCCTGTTCGGCACGCGCGGGCGCGAGCCCGAAGCCTTCGAGGTCGACCACGCGCCGCACGCGTTCCGGCCGAGCGCCGGCGTACAGGCACACGACGTTCGCACCCATGCTGTGGCCGACCAGGTTGACTTCGCCGCCCGGCGCATAGTGGTCGACGAGCGCATCGAGATCGCCCAGGTATTCGTGGAACCAGTAGTGGCCGCCGCCCTGCCGGGCGACCGGCCAGTCGGACAGCCCGAAACCGCGCGCATCGGGCGCGATCACCTGCCAGTCGCCCGCGAGCGCATCGACGACGAACTGGAACGACGCCGCGACGTCCATCCAGCCGTGCAGCATGAACAGCGTCGGCGCATCGGGCCGGCCCCAGCGCCGCACATGCAGCCGGACGCCGCGCACCGTGACGAAATCGGAAACAGAACTCGAGGCACTCATTGCAGCCGCCAAAAAAAGAATGGTCGTTCGATTATAGCGGCGGCGCTTCCGTTCCGGCGGCCCGCAATCGAGGCCGCGCTCTAGCGGCGGCGGCATTCGAGCGGCCGCCGGCTCGCACCGCCGGCCGGGCGCGCGGGTCGGCTAACGTGCCGCGTGTGCGTCCGCGGCGTCCTGCGCGGTCAGTTCGTCGAGTTCGGCCTGCTCGAAGCCGGCATCGCGCCGCGCGTCGACATTGAACGGGCCGCGCAGCCGCGGCGCATGGTATTGCCCGGCAAGCTGCCGGTAGGTCGGCACCGGATCGCGGCCGGCTGCGTCGCACAGATGCCGGAACCAGCGGTTGCCGATCGCGACATGGCCGATCTCGTCGCGCAGGATCACGTCGAGGATCGCGGCCGACGCGTCATCGCCCGCCTGCACGAGCCGCGCCCGGATCGGCGGCGAGGCATCGAGCCCGCGCGCCTCGAGCGTGCGCGGCACGAGCGCCATGCGCGCCAGCACGTCGCCCTTGGTCCGCTCGCACATCTCCCACAGTCCGTTGTGCGCGGGAAAATCGCCGTACCCATGCCCGAATGCCGCCAGCCGGTCGGACAGCAGCGTGAAGTGATAGGCCTCCTCGGCCGCCACCTTCAGCCAGTCCGCGTAGAACGCATCCGGCTGGCCCGCGAAGCGCCAGACCGCGTCGAGCGCCAGGTTGATCGCGTTGAATTCGATATGGGCGAGCGCGTGCAGCAGCACCGCGCGCCCTTCGGGCGAACGCATGCTGCGCCGTTGGAGCTGGCGCGGCTCGACGAGCGGCGGGCGGTCCGGACGTCCGGGCAGGTCGGCCGGTTCAGGCAACGCGAGCGACGGTGCGATCGTGGCCTGCCCGGCCCGCAGCGCATCGTGCAGCGCGCGGACCCGGGCTGCCTTCGCCGCCGGTTCGGACAGGCACAGCGCATCGAGCGCCACGCGGCGCACGCAGGCCGGCGCGATGCCGGAAGAAGAAGACTCCATGCTCATAAACGGGGACACCTTGCGTACGCGTCGCGGGAGCACCTGCACGCGACGGTTTACAATATGCGTTTGTTCCGCGGCGCCACGCGCCGGGCAAACCGGACGCGCCATTTTACCGGCGCCCCTCATCGAAGAGACAAGGAGACTCCGTGACGATCTACAAGCTGGGCGAGACGGCCCCGACGATCCACGAAAGCGTGTTCGTCGCCGATACGGCGGCCATCATCGGCAAGGTCGTGCTCGAGGAGAATTCGAGCGTGTGGTTCGGCGCGACGATTCGCGGCGACAACGAGACCATCGCCGTCGGTGCGGGCAGCAACGTCCAGGAAGGGGCGGTCCTGCATACGGACCCGGGCTTTCCGCTGACGATTGCCGAAAACGTGACGATCGGGCACCAGGCGATGCTGCACGGCTGCACGATCGGCGAAGGTTCGCTGATCGGGATCCAGGCGGTGGTCTTGAATGGAGCGGTCATCGGCCGCAACTGTCTGGTGGGTGCCGGCGCGGTCGTGACGGAAGGCAAGACGTTCCCGGACAACTCGCTGATTCTCGGCGCGCCGGCGAAAGTCGTGCGCGAGCTGTCGGCGGAAGACATCGCGCGGCTGCGCGCGAACGCGAAGACGTATGTCGAGCGGCGCGCGCATTTCAAGGAGCAACTCGTGCGGATCGGGTGATTCGCGCGGATTTCAAGGAAGAAGAGTGAGCGACCAGTTACAGAAATTCATGTTCAATGCGGCGCCCGTGCGCGGCGAGATCGTTTCGCTGCGCAATACGTGGCAGGAAGTGCTCGCCCGCCGCGACTACCCCGCCCCGGTGCGCACGGTGCTCGGCGAGATGATGGCCGCGTGCGCGCTGCTGTCCGCGAACCTGAAATTTCACGGCACCCTGATCATGCAGATCTTCGGCGACGGGCCGGTCCAGATGCTGGTCGTCCAGTGCGGCTCGGATCTGTCGATGCGGGCTACCGCGAAATTCGCCGGCGACGCGGCGCAGACGATCGGCGACGACACGAGCTTCGCGTCGCTCGTCAACGCGAGCGGCCACGGCCGTTGCGTGATCACGCTCGACCCGGCCGACAAGCTGCCGGGCCAGCAGCCGTACCAGGGCATCGTGCCGCTGAACGGCGTCGACGGTCCGCTCGAATCGGTGTCGCAGGTACTCGAGCACTACATGCATCACTCGGAGCAGCTCGACACGCGGCTGTGGCTCGCGGCCGATCGCGACCGCGCGGTCGGCATGCTGCTGCAGAAGCTGCCGGGCGACGGCGGCATCGTGCCGCGCAACGCCGAAACCGATATCGACACGTGGGAGCGCGTCTGTACGCTCGGCGGTACGCTGTCCGCGAAGGAGCTGCTCGAGGTCGAACCGGAAGTCGTGTTCCGCCGGCTGTTCTGGCAGGAAAACGTGCAGCACTTCGAGCCGGCCGGCACGCGCTTCCAGTGCTCGTGCTCGCGCGAGAAGGTCGGCGCGATGCTGCGCATGCTCGGCCGCGAGGAAGTCGACAGCGTGATCGTCGAGCGCGGCCACGTCGAGATCCACTGCGAGTTCTGCAACCAGCGCTACGAATTCGATCCCGTCGACGTCGCGCAGCTGTTCGCGGCGCCCGGCGTCGAGACCGGCATCGCGCCGGCAACCGACCAGCGTCACTGAGCGGCGTGCCCGTGCCCGCCACCCGGGCACGGGCGCATAATGACGCACGAGCGCCGCACGCACGGTTCTGGCGCCGGAGGCCCGGCCTTCGGCGCACACCGCTTCCCGCCGTCGGCGCGCTGCAGGAGAAACACATGAATCGCCTCCGCCCGTTTCGCCCCCTCATCCTGACGAGCGTCGCCGCCGGCACGCTCGCGCTCGCCGGCTGCGCGATGCCGCCGCCGACTTCCACGATCCTGAGCCGCCTGCCCGAGCCGGGCGCGTCGAACGGCCGCCCGCCCGCGCTGTCGAGCGCCGAACGCAAGCGCTACGACGAAATCGACCAGCAGGTCCTGCGCGAACAGAACAGCGCGATCGCAGCCGAGGCCGCCGCGCGCGCATGGGCGTACTACTCGCCGCCACCCGTGACGGTCTACGGCGGGTATTACGGCGGATGGGGAAATCGCTGGGGAACCGGTATCGGCTACGGCTACCCGGGCTGGTGGTGGTAAGCCGTCAATCGATCGATTGATGCCTGGCAGGAAATAAAAAAGCGCGGTATTTCCCGCGCTTTTTCAATGGATTCGACCGTATCGCGATCAGTGATGCGCTGACTTGCCCTTGTCGCCGCCATGGTGCCGCGACGGCTTCGCGATCGACTGCGGATTCGGCACGACACGCACCGGCGCCGCGGAGACGGTACCGCGCGTCGACGTGTTCGACGGCGTGTTGTTCAGCGGCCCCGCAGGCGCATTGGGCGACACGAACTGCACGAACACCTCGCCGTCCTTCACCATGCCCATCTCGTAGCGCGCACGCTCCTCGATGGCCGCGGTGCCGCTCTGCAGATCCTGCACTTCGCCGGCCGTGCGCTCGTTGCGCAGCTTCTCGTCCGCATTCTTCTGGAGCTGGTCGTCGAGCTGCTGACGCAATTCATGCACCCGCAGCCAGCCGCCGTGTCCCCACCATAGGGGGTACTGAATGAGCGCCAGCAAGGCAATCAGGACGACAGTGACAAGCCGCATGTAAGAGACGCAGATATAAGAAGCGCCGCTCCGCGCACGAGCACAGAGCGGCGTCGATATGACGAACCCGATAGTAGCGCGTTAGCGCAGGTTATAGAAAGCCGATTTACCCGGGTAGCTCGCGATGTCGCCGAGATCTTCCTCGATGCGCAGCAGCTGGTTGTACTTCGAGATGCGGTCGCTGCGCGACAGCGAACCCGTCTTGATCTGACCGGCGTTCAGCCCGACCGCGATGTCCGCGATCGTCGAATCTTCCGTTTCGCCCGAGCGGTGCGAGATCACGGCCGTGTAGCCCGCGCGCTTCGCCATTTCGATCGCCGCGAACGTTTCGGTCAGCGTACCAATCTGGTTGATCTTGATGAGGATCGAGTTCGCGATGCCCTTCTCGATGCCTTCCTTCAGGATGCGCGTGTTGGTGACGAACAGGTCGTCGCCGACCAGCTGCACCTTCTTGCCGAGACGGTCGGTCAGCAGCTTCCAGCCGTCCCAGTCGCTTTCGTGCATGCCGTCCTCGATCGACACGATCGGGAACTTGTCGGCGAGCGTCGCGAGGTAGTCGGTGAATTCGGCCGACGACAGTTGCAGGCCTTCGCCCGCGAGCTGGTACTTGCCGTCGTGATAGAACTCGGATGCCGCGCAGTCGAGCGCGAGCAGCACGTCTTCGCCCGCACGGTAGCCGGCCTTCTCGATCGCCTGCAGGATCGTCGACAGGCACTCGTCGTTGCTGCCGAAGTTCGGCGCGAAGCCGCCTTCGTCGCCGACCGCCGTGCTCATGCCGCGGTCGCTCAGGATCTTCTTCAGCGCATGGAACACTTCCGCGCCGCAACGCAGGGCTTCACGGAACGTCGGCTGGCTGACCGGGACGATCATGAATTCCTGGATGTCGAGGCTGTTGTTCGCGTGCGCGCCGCCGTTGACGATGTTCATCATCGGCACCGGCAACTGCATGGCGCCCGAACCGCCGAAGTAGCGGTACAGCGGCAGGCCGGCCTCTTCGGCGGCCGCCTTCGCGACGGCCATCGACACGGCCAGCATCGCGTTCGCGCCGAGGCGCGACTTGTTGTCGGTGCCGTCCAGCTCGAGCAGCGTCTTGTCGAGGAACGCCTGTTCCGACGCGTCGAGGCCCATGATGGCTTCGGAGATTTCGGTGTTGATGTGCTCGACGGCCTTCAGCACGCCCTTGCCGTTGTAGCGGCCGGCTTCGCCGTCGCGCAGTTCGATCGCTTCACGCGAGCCGGTGGACGCGCCCGACGGCACCGCCGCGCGGCCCATCGTGCCCGATTCGAGCAGCACGTCGCATTCGACGGTGGGGTTGCCGCGCGAATCCAGAATCTCGCGGCCGATGATATCTACGATGGCACTCATGGGTTTCCTCTGAGAATGACGATGGATTCTTCAAACTGCGACGGCGCGCGCGCCGAAACCGCTTTCGCTACAGACGCGCGAAGCCGTCGCAAGGTTCATTCGATCTTTAATTGAAATCGTTTTCCAGGAACGGATTGCGCTTCACCGCCTGGTCGAGCGTGACGAGCGTCTCCAGCAACGCGCCCATCCGGTTCAGCGGCACCGCGTTCGGGCCGTCCGACTTCGCTTCCGCCGGATTCGGGTGCGTTTCCATGAAGAGGCCGGCGACACCCGTCGCGACCGCCGCACGCGCGAGCACCGGCACGAATTCGCGCTGGCCGCCCGAGCTCGTACCCTGCCCGCCCGGCAACTGCACCGAGTGGGTCGCGTCGAACACGACCGGCGCGTGCGTCTCGCGCATGATCGCGAGCGAGCGCATGTCCGACACGAGATTGTTGTAGCCGAACGAGACGCCGCGCTCGCACGCCATGAAGCGGTCTTCCGACAGCCCCGCTTCGCGTGCCGCGTCGCGCGCCTTGTCGATCACGTTCTTCATGTCGTGCGGCGCGAGGAACTGGCCCTTCTTGATGTTCACGGGCTTGCCCGAGCGCGCGCATGCGTGGATGAAGTCGGTCTGGCGGCACAGGAACGCCGGCGTCTGCAGCACGTCGACGACCGACGCGACCTGCTCGATCTCGTCGATCGCGTGCACGTCGGTCAGCACCGGCAGGCCGAGCTGGCGCTTCACCTCGGCGAGGATCCGCAGGCCTTCGTCCATTCCGAGGCCGCGGAACGACTTGCCCGAGCTGCGGTTCGCCTTGTCGTAGGACGACTTGTAGATGAACGGAACGTTCAGCTTCTCGCAGATCTCCTTCAGGCGGCCCGCCGTGTCGATCGTCATTTGCTCCGATTCGACGACGCAGGTACCCGCGATCAGGAAGAAAGGCTTGTCGAGACCGACCTCGAAATCGCACAGCTTCATGCTTTACACTCCGCGCGCTTGCTTGTTGGCGAGCGCGGCTTCGACGAACGACTTGAAGAGGGGATGGCCGTCGCGCGGCGTGGACGTGAATTCCGGGTGGAACTGGACGCCGACGAACCACGGGTGCATCGAGCGCGGCAGCTCCATCATTTCCGGCAGATCCTCGCTCGGGGTACGGGCGCTGATGATAAGGCCGCCGGCTTCGAGCTGGGGCACGAAGCGGTTATTCACTTCATAACGATGGCGATGGCGTTCGTTCACGTCCTTGCCATAGATTTCTTCCGCCATCGTGCCCGGCTTGATCGGGCAACGCTGCGAACCCAGGCGCATCGTGCCGCCGAGGTCGGATTCCTCGGTGCGCGTCTCGACCTTGCCTTCGCGGTCGTACCATTCGGTGATCAGCGCGACCACGCGCTCCGGCGTGTCCGGATCGAATTCCGTGCTGTTCGCCTGCTTCAGGCCAACGACGTCGCGCGCGAATTCGATCACCGCGAGCTGCATGCCGAGGCAGATGCCGAGGTACGGCACCTTCGACTCGCGCGCGTAGCGGATCGCCGCGATCTTGCCTTCCGTGCCGCGACGGCCGAAACCGCCCGGCACCAGCACGGCGTCGAGATGCTTCAGGCTGTCGACACCGTTCGTCTCGATCTCTTCCGAGTCGATGTACTCGATGTTGACCTTGGTCGACGTATGCAGCGATGCGTGGCGCAGCGCCTCGATCAGCGACTTGTACGACTCGGTCAGGTCGACGTACTTGCCGACCATGCCGATCGTCACTTCGTGCTTCGGGTTCTCGAGCTTCTCGACGAGCGCCGACCACATGCTCAGGTCGGCGTCCTTCGGCGACAGCTTCAGCTCGTCGCAGATGATGCGGTCGAGGCCCTGGTCGTGCAGCATCTGCGGAATCTTGTAGATGCTGTCGGCGTCCCACACCGAGATCACGGCGTCTTCCGGCACGTTCGAGAACATCGAGATCTTCTTCGATTCGTCGTCGGGGATGCGGCGATCCGCACGGCACAGCAGCACGTGCGGCAGGATGCCGATCTCGCGCAGCTTCTGCACGCTGTGCTGGGTCGGCTTCGTCTTCAGCTCGCCCGCCGTCGCGACGTATGGCACCAGCGTCAGGTGCACGAAGCACGCGCTGTTGCGGCCGAGGCGCAGGCTCATCTGGCGCGCAGCCTCGAGGAACGGCAGCGACTCGATGTCGCCGACCGTGCCGCCGATCTCGACGATCGCGACATCCGGCTCGCCGCAGGTGGCCGACGCGGCCCCGCGCTCGATGAACGCCTGGATTTCGTTCGTGATGTGCGGAATGACCTGCACGGTCTTGCCGAGATAGTCGCCGCGGCGTTCCTTGCGGATCACCGATTCGTAGATCTGGCCGGTCGTGAAGTTGTTGGCCTTGCGCATCTTCGTGCTGATGAAGCGCTCATAGTGGCCGAGGTCGAGGTCGGTCTCCGCCCCGTCTTCCGTCACGAACACTTCCCCGTGCTGGAACGGGCTCATCGTGCCGGGGTCGACGTTGATGTACGGATCGAGTTTGAGGAGGGTGACTTTCAGACCGCGCGATTCAAGGATCGCGGCGAGGGAAGCGGCGGCAATACCCTTGCCAAGGGAAGAAACTACGCCGCCGGTGACGAAAACATATTTGGTCATCGCTGGATGCTCGCGGGAAAAACGGATTATACCGTAAAGCCCGCCCTTTTCTCAGCAATTGCCGTGGTGATCGCGCCCTTTCGCGCCGGCCCGCGTCAGCCGTACGCGCCGCGGAAAACCGGCCGGCCGGGCAACGCGGCCGGCCG
>NZ_JAAGPK010000205.1:0-12400 GCF_017104685.1 Burkholderia sp. Tr-20355
CGCGCGTGCACGCCGGCGGGCGTCAGTGCGTACCGGCTGGCGATGCAGGCCGGCTTGACCGACGTCGCGGCGCTGCTGCGCGCAGCCGGCGCGGAAGAGGCGCTCGGCCCGGACGACGCATTCGTGGCGGCCTGTGCGCGTGCCGACGCCGACACCGCGCGGCGTATCCGGGCGCGCCATCCGGAACTGCCCGGCGCGCTGACCGAGGACCGGCTGCGGCAACTGCCGGATGCCGCCGCATGGGGGTCGCGCGACGCGGTGAAGGTCATGGTCGAGCTGGGCTGGCCGATTGCCATGCGCGGCGGCGACTGGGACGCGAGCGCGCTCAATCACGCGGTGTTCCGCGGCGATGCCGATCTGCTGGCGTTCCTGCTCGCGCACGGCGCAAGCTGGCGCGAGCCGCACGGATTCGGGAGCGACGCGCTCGGCACGTTGTCCTGGGCGTCCGTCAACGAACCGGAGGGCGTCGACGTACCCGACTGGGAAGCGTGCGCACGCGTGCTGATCGCACATGGCGTGCCGCAGGCGGTGCGCGATCCGTCGCATCCGGACGCCGTGCTGATCGACGGCCGCACGATGCAGTTCTCCGAGGCCGTCGCCGACGTGTTGCTCGGCATCGACGGCGGGCCGGCTGCATCGACGTAAGCGCCGGCTGCCGGCGCGCGTCCCGCGCGTCGGTTTTTTTCCGGTCGCGCGACGACATTTCGGCCATCGCTGAAACGTCGCGCGCACGACCGGCGTAAGCTCACCCGTCATCACCATCCGGGAGTCCACGATGACCCGTTCCGACCTGCAGGCGCGCCACGCCGAAGTTTTCCGTTCGCTGCACACGCGCCCCGGCGCGTTCATCATCCCGAACCCGTGGGACGCCGGCACCGCGCGCCTGCTGGCGATGGCCGGTTTCGAGGCGCTCGCCACGACGAGCGCCGGCTACGCGTTTTCCAAAGGGCAGCCCGACAACGCGATCGACCGCGACGCGATGCTCGACCACATTGCCGATCTCGTCGCCGCGGGCGGCCTGCCGGTGAGCGCCGATCTCGAGAACGGCTTCGGCGATGCACCCGACACGGTGGCCGAAACGATCCGGCTGGCGGCCGAGGCCGGCGCGGTCGGCGGCTCGATCGAGGACGCGACGGGCCGCGCCGACGCGCCGATCTACCCGCGCGGCGCGGCGGTCGAGCGCATCGCGGCGGCCGTCGACGCGGCGCGCGCGCTGCCGTTTCCGTTCACCTTGACCGCGCGCTGCGAAAACTACCTGCACGACCGCCGCGATCTCGACGACACGATTGCCCGGCTCGTCGCCTATCGTGACGCGGGCGCCGACGTGCTGTATGCGCCGGGCATCACCGACGCCGATGAAATCGCGGCCGTGACGCGGGCGGTCGGCGCGCCGGTGAACGTCGTGATGGGGCTGCAGGGCGGCTTGCTGAGCCTGGACGAACTCGCTGCGCTCGGCGTGAAGCGCGTCAGCGTCGGCGGCGCGCTGGCGCGAGCCGCGCTTGGCGCGTTTCTGCGCGCCGCGACCGAGATGGCGCGCGACGGCACGTTTACGTTCGCACAGGCGGCCGTGTCGGGGCGCGACATCAACCGCTGGTTTGCGGCACCCGATAATTCGCCGGTTTTGTTCGGAGAATGACGGCCAATTAAACATGGGATCGTTTCCAGCGGAAACGTCGATTGACAATAATCAACCTATTTCGCGTCTTGATTAACCGTCGATGACGGCGCGAAAACCATCGTTTATTCTCCGCATTTCCCCCGGTTGCCCCGATCCGCCGTGCAGGCCGCGCCGGATCGGGCGATCGGCGGCCCGCCGCGCGTGTCGATGGCGCGTATCGTTGCATTTTCTCGATCAATGTATTTTCGTGTGCGGCAGTTGCCGGCCGTTTTTTTGATTGATAATCTGCGGCACATTCAAATGACCGGTTGGCGGGCCGCCGGGAATATCAATATATAAAATCCGAGAGAGCGATGACGATCCGAGAAAATCAGCGCGTCAGGTTTCGCGTCGGCGATGTCGTGACGCTGAAAACGGGCGGGCCGCGCATGACCGTCACCTATGCGGGGCCGGTCGTGTTCGACGACGGCGACTGGCTGATCTGCCAGTGGTTCGACGAAAACGGCGAATTCCGGCAGGAAATGTTCCATCACGACACGGTGCTGCCCGAGCCGCGCGCGATTTCGGCCGGGCGCGTCCGGATGCGCATGCAGTCGCACCGCGACCGGTCGGCCGCCTGACCGTTGCCTTGCCTCGCGTTGCGAGGCCGCGGCGCGTGGCGCCCGTGCCGCGACATTTCACGTGAACCCGAAACATGCGGCGGTGCACGCCATCGATACTGAGCGCATGAACCCGACCGATCCCATTGCAGCGGTGACGCACCGCGATCCCTATCCCTACTATGCGACGCTCGTCGACGGGCCGCCGCTCGCGTTCGACGCCGCGCTCGGCCTGTGGGTCGCGAGCCGCGCGTCGACCGTGACGGCCGTGCTCGGCCATCCGGCCTGCCGCGTACGCCCGCTGGACATGCCGGTGCCGCCCGCGTTGCGCGGCACGACGGCCGGCGCGCTGTTCGGCGAACTCGTGCGCATGAACGACGGCGCGTCGCGGCACGACGTACCGAAGCAGGCGTTGCGCGCGGCGTTCGCACCGATCGACACGGAGGCGCTGCGCGCTCGCGCGGCGCAGCTTGCCGCGCGACGGTTGCCGGCGCCTGGCGACGCCGACGCGCTGAATACGTGGTGCATGACCGTGCCCGTGTGTGCGGTTGCCGATCTGCTCGGCTTCGACGAAGCGCAGCTGGACGACATCGCGGCGCGGGTCGTCGACTTCGTCGCCGCGCTGTCGCCGTTGTCGGATGCCGCGGCGCTGGCGCGCGCAAGCGAAGGCGCGCGGCAATTGCTCGACCGGATGACCGAGCGCGTCGCGCAGACGCGTGCGCACGACGGCACGCTCGTCGCCGCCGTGCAGCAGGCAGCGCGCGCGTCGGGCTGGCAGGCAAGCGGCGCGCTGGTGGCGAATCTCGTCGGGTTGTTGTCGCAGACCTGTGAAGCGACGGCCGCGTGGCTCGGCAACACGCTGGTGGCATGGCACGGGGAAGCCCATGCCGCGCGCGCCGTGCCGGACGACACGGCGCTCGACGCCTTCGTCGCCGAAGTCGGGCGCTTCGATTCACCGGTGCAGAACACGCGCCGCTTCGTCGCGGCGCGCACGACGATCGACGGCGCGACCGTCGAAGCCGGCGACGCGATCCTCGTCGTGCTCGCCGCGGCGAACCGCGACCCGGCCGTGCGTCGCGAACCGCACCGGCTGATGCCCGGCCGCGCGGCGGGGCCGAATTTCGGCTTCGGCACGGGGCCGCACGCGTGCCCGGGCGAGCGGATCGCGCGGGCGGTGACGGCGGGGGCGTTCGGGGCGTGCTTGCGCGCAGGCGGCTGGCCGCCGCACGAGGGACTGCACTGGACTTACCGCGCGTCGACCAACGTCAGGATGCCGAAGTTCGACGCGGCACGGTGAAAGGGAAAAAGGGACTTAACGGCAGCCTTGCTTCTCGGCCCATTGCTCCTGGGCCGCGACGCGGCGCTGCACGCGTTCGACGAGGCCGGACGAGAACGTCCGCATGCTGACGCCGCGGCGCTTCGCGAGGATCGTCTGCGCGACGTCGGTACGCGGGTTCGGCTGGCACGCCCAGTACAGCGTCATCAGCCAGCCGATGCCGGTCCATGCGAACAGCGCGTTGAACATCGCGATCGTCAGCTTGTCGTGCCGGCCGCGCCGGTCGGCAATGACGGCCGGCAGAAAATAGATCGCGATCGCGGCGACTGAACCGGCCACTTGAATCAGGACTGCATCATGCATGGTGCTGCTCCGTCCGAACTGCAATGTGGCTGATTGTCGCGCTTTTTTCGTTCGTGTGCTGGCAATTGATTGTTGCGTTTTTAATGACGATCAGTCGGCTTCGGCGCCGATCGGCTGCACTTCGTTGCTCAACGCGAAACCTTCGTCGCGCCAGCCCGTCACGCCGCCAATCATCAGCTTGACCGGCCGGCCGAGGCGCGCCAGCTGGATCGCCGCGCGTGCAGCGCCGTTGCAGTGCGGGCCCGCGCAGTAGACGACGAACAGCGTACCGGCCGGATAGCCGGCGAGCTTGCTCTCGATGATCTTGCGGCGCGGCAGGTTGCGTGCGCCGGGCACGTGGCCGGCGGCGAACTGGTCGGGGCCGCGCACGTCGAGCAGCACGAAGTCGGGTGCCCCGGACGCGAGCGCGTCGTGCACGTCCCAGCAATCGGTCTCGAATCGCAGCGACGCCTCGAAATGGGCGAGGGCGGCGGGGCTGTCGGCGGCGGGCACGTCGGTGACGTAGGACATGGGCAGGTTCTCCGGGTGGAAGGGGCGCGGAGCGCGCCGGGATGAGAGGCAGTATCGCGGTTCGGCCCGCTTTGCGGCAGTGGCGCGATCGACAAGTTCCGGTAACATTGCGCCATGCATGATCATCTCGTCGTCGCGCTCGCCTACGATCGCCTCTGCACATTCGAATTCGGCTGCGTGGTCGAACTGTTCGCGCTCGAGCGCCCGGAACTCGGCGTCGACTGGTATCGCTTCGCGGTATGCGCCAGCGAGCCTGGGCCGGTGCGCGCGGCGGGCGGCATCACGGTCGCCGCGCCGTACCGGCTCGCGATGCTCGATCGCGCGGACACCATCGTGATTCCCGGCTGGCGCGATCCGGACGAACGGCCGCCCGAGCCGTTGCTGAAGAAGCTGCGGGCCGCGCATCGGCGCGGCGCGCGGCTCTGCTCGATCTGTTCGGGCGTGTTCGTGCTCGCGGCGGCCGGCGTGCTCGACGGGCTCACGGTGACCACCCACTGGCGTTACGCGGAACGCCTGCAGGCGCGCTATCCGGCGCTGCGCGTGAATCCCGATGCGCTGTACGTCGACGAAGGGCAGATCGTCACGTCGGCCGGTTCGGCGGCGGGGCTCGACATGCTGCTGCATCTGGTGCGGCGCGACCACGGCGGCGCGATCGCGAACCGGGTCGCGCAGCGCCTCGTGCTGCCGCCGCACCGCGATGGCGGGCAGGCGCAATTCGTGCCGCGCCCGGTCGCGCCGGGCGGCACCGACCGGCTCGCGAAGCTGATCGACTGGATGCGCGCCCATGCGGCCGAGCCGCACACGCTGGCATCGCTCGCCGCGCAGGCCGCGATGAGCACGCGCACGCTGCAGCGCCAGTTCGCGGATGCGACGGGGATGTCGCCGCTCACTTGGCTGATCCGCGAGCGCGTGAACGTCGCGAAGGACATGCTCGAGGCGCAGCCCGCGCTGCCGCTCGCGCAGGTCGCGGCGCGCGCGGGGTTCGGCTCGGAGGAATCGTTGCGCCGGCATTTCCGGCGCGTCGCGGCGACCAGCCCGGCCGCATACCGGCGCGGCATGGATCGCGGCGGCACGTAGCGCACGCGGCATCAGGCCGGTTGTGCGCGACGAGACGAAGAACAACCCGCGTGGCGACGACCATGCATGGCGAAAAAGGATTCCGATGACGACACTGCCTTCCCGTTTGCCGTTGATCCAGGCCCCGATGGTCGGTTCGCTGAGCCCGCTCGCGATCGCCGTGTGCGAAGCCGGCGGGCTCGGTTCGCTCGCGTGCGCGGCGCTCGGCCCGCAGCAGTTGCGCGACGAGATCGCGGCGATCCGCGCCCGCACGCCCGCGCCGTTCAACGTGAACTTCTTCTGCCACACGCCGCCCGCGCCCGACGCCGAGGTCGACGCGCGCTGGCGCGCGGCGCTCGCCGGCTACTACGCGGAAGCCGGAGTCGATCCGGCCGGCGTGAAGGGCGGCCCGGGCCGCGCGCCGTTCGACGATGCGACGTGCGCGGTCGTCGAGGAATGGCGGCCGGCCGTCGTGAGCTTCCATTTCGGGTTGCCGGACGACACGCTGCTCGAACGCGTGCGGCGTACGGGCGCGCGAGTCGTTTCTTCCGCGACGACCGTCGCGGAAGCGCGCTGGCTCGATGCGCGCGGCGTCGACGCGATCGTCGCGCAGGGCGCGGAGGCCGGCGGCCACCGCGGGATGTTCCTGACCGACGACATCCATGCGCAACCGGGCCTGTTCGCGTTGCTGCCGCAGATCGTCGACGCGGTGCGCGCGCCGGTGATCGCGGCCGGTGCGATCGCCGACGGGCGCGGCATCGCGGCCGCGTTCGCGCTCGGCGCGCGTGCGGTGCAGATCGGTACCGCCTACCTGCTGACGCCGCAGGCCGGCCGGTCGGCGCAGCATCGCGCGGCGGTGCGCGCGGCACGCGACGACGGCACGCGCATGACCAACCTGTATACCGGCCGCCCCGCGCGCGGGCTGCTGACGCGCTTCATGCGCGAACAGGGGCCGATGAGTGCCCTTGCCCCCGCGTTCCCGCTCGCGACGACCGCGGTCGATCCGCTGCGTAGCGCGTTCGAGCGGCAGGGCCGCGACGATTTCTCGCTGCTGTGGTCGGGCGAGGCCGCGGCGCTCGCGCGCGAGGCGGATGCCGGCACATTGACGCGACGCCTGTGGGACGACGCGCTGGCCTGCGCGGCAGGGCTGCGCGACGCGTTCCCGAAGGTCGTCTGAACGGCCAGGAGGGGGCGCCGGCGGGGGAGCATCGGCGTATGATCTGGGTTTTCGTCAGCCCGATCCAGGCACCCCCATCATGACTTCCGTCGACACGACCCCCGTCCTCGACCATGACAAGCTCGTTACCTTCGTCGAGCGCAAGTGGAACGATGAAATCCTCCATGCCCTGACCGACTACATCGCGATTCCCGCGAAGAGTCCCGCATTCGACCCCGACTGGGCGAAGCGCGGCTATCTCGAGCGCGTCGTCACGGACGCCGCGCAGTGGGCCGAACGGCAGCCCGTGAAGGGCCTGACGCTCGAAATCGTGCGCTTGCCGGGCCGCACGCCGGTGATCTTCTTCGAGACGCCCGCCACGCGCTCGGGCAGCACCGACACGATCCTGCTGTACGGCCACCTCGACAAGCAGCCCGAATTCGACGGCTGGCGCGCGGACCTCGGCCCGTGGACGCCGAAGTTCGAGAACGGCAAGCTGTACGGCCGCGGCGGCGCGGACGACGGTTACGCGATCTACGCGAGCCTCGCGGCGCTCGGCGCGCTCGACGAGCAGGGCATCGAGCGGCCGCGCTGCGTCGGCCTGATCGAGACCTGCGAGGAGTCGGGCAGCTACGACCTGCTGCCGTACGTTGATGCATTGCGCGACCGGCTCGGCCAGGTGTCGCTCGTCGTCTGTCTCGATTCGGGCGCCGGCAACTACGACCAGATGTGGCTCACCACGTCGCTGCGCGGCCTCGTGTCGGGCGACCTGCAGGTCGAGGTGCTGGAAGAAGGCATCCACTCGGGGGTCTACGGCGGCATCGCGCCGTCGAGCTTCCGCGTGATGCGCCAGCTGTTCGAGCGCCTGGAAGATGCGAAGAACGGCAACCTGCTGCCGGGCGTGTTCCATTGCGAGATTCCGTCGAGCCGCGTGCGCGAGGCCGAAGCGGCCGCCGCGATTCTCGGCGACACCGTATGGAAGGGGCTGCCGTGGGCGTGCGGCGCGGACGGCAAGCCGGTGCTGCCGACCACGACCGATCCGCGCGAGGCGCTGCTGAATTCGACATGGCGTCCGTCGCTGTCGGTCACGGGTGCGGCCGGCATGCCGGCGCTTGCCGATGCCGGCAACGTGCTGCGTCCGCGCACCGCGTTCAAGCTGTCGCTGCGCCTGCCGCCGCTCGTCGATGCCGCCCAGGCCGTGCAGCAGTTGAAGGAACTGCTCGAACTCGATCCGCCGTACAACGCGAAGGTCACGTTCAAGCCGGACGCGGGCGCCGCGACGGGCTGGAGCGCGCCCGATCTCGCGCCGTGGCTCGCGTCGTCGCTCGACGCCGCGTCGCGCCGCCACTTCGGCGCCGACTGCGCCTACATGGGCCTCGGCGGCACGATCCCGCTGATGAACGTGCTGCAGGAAGGCTTCCCGTCCGCGCAGTTCATGGTGTGCGGCGTGCTCGGGCCGAAGTCGAACGCGCACGGCCCGAACGAGTTTCTGCATGTGCCGTACGCGAAGAAGCTGACCGCGGCCGTGGCCGACGTGATCGCGACCGCGCGCTGAGCGTCGCAGCGTCCTAAGCATCGATTGCCCGATCCGACTTGATGGAGTGTTGCCGATGACCGTCCTGCCGACGCCCGCTACCGAACCGCTGCGCATGCGCGCCGAACCGCTGCACGCATTCGTCGCGGCACTCTGGGAGCGGGCCGGCAGCAGTGCGCGCGAGGCAGCGCTCGTCGCCGATCACCTGGTCGGCGCGAATCTCGCGGGCCACGACTCGCACGGGATCGGGATGATCCCGAATTACGTCGCGTCGTGGCGGGAAGGGCAGTTGCAACTGAACGGGCACGCGTCGATCGTGCGCGACGGCGGCGCGGTGCTGACGATCGACGGCGGCCGCGGTTTCGGCCAGGTGATCGCGTTCGAGGCGATGGTCGAGGGAATCGAGCGTGCGCGGCGCATGGGGATCTGTGCGATCGGGCTGCGCGACGTCCATCACCTCGGCCGCATCGGGCACTGGGCCGAGCAGTGCGCGCGCTCGGGGCTCGTGTCGTTCCATTTCGTCAACGTGCCGGGCGACCTGCTGGTCGCGCCGTTGCACGGCACCGATCCGCGCTTCGGCACGAACCCGTTCTGCGCCGCGTATCCGCGGGCGGGCAAACCGCCGCTGCTGCTCGATTTCGCGACGAGCGCGATCGCGTACGGCAAGACGCGCGTCGCGTACAACCAGGGCAAGCACGTGCCGGTCGGGTCGCTGATCGACCATCGCGGCCAGCCGACCGACGATCCGGCCGTGATGCACGAGCAGCCGTTCGGCGCGCTGCTGCCGTTCGGGCTGCACAAGGGGTATGCGCTCGCGGCGATGTGCGAGATCTTCGGCGGCGCGCTGGTCGGCGGGCATACGACGTACGGCGATACGCTGCAGAAGACGAGCGCGATCGTCAACGGGATGCTGTCGGTGCTGATCGATCCGAACGCGTTCGACGCGGCCGACGCCGAGCGCGAGGCCGATGCCTTCGTCGCGTGGGCGAAGGCATCGCCGCAGGCCGGCGATGCGCCGGTGCGGATGCCCGGCGAGCCGGAGGATGCCAGCCGTGCCGCACGCGGGGCCGCCGGCATCCCGGTCGACCGCGCGACGTGGCGGCAGATCCGCGAGAGTGCGACGGCCGTCGGTTTCGACGACGCCGAGCTCGATGCGTGGACGCGGCGCTGCGAGGCCCGCGCATGAGCTGGCAAGCGGAGAAGGCGCACGGCGAGGAGATCGCGTATCAGCTCGCGCCGCTCGGCACGGTCGCGGTCGCCCGGTTCTTCAGCGGCGCGGCGTTGCGGCTCGACGGCGTGATGTTCGGCTTCATGTCGCGCGGGTCGCTGTTCCTGCGTGTCGACGACGTGAACCGTCCGGCGTTCGTCGCGGCGGGCATGGGGCCGTTCTCGTATACCAGGCCCACGCGCACGGTCGCGCTCGAGGGCTACTACGAAACGCCGGCCGACGTGCTCGAGGATGCGGGTGCGCTGTTCGACTGGTGCCGCGGCGCGTATCGTGCGGCGTTGCTGGCCGGGCCGCCGAAGCGCAAGGCGAGGGCCGTGCCGAAGCCGGCGTCGAAGGCGGGTGCCGGGACGGCAGCGAAATCGGCATCGAAATCGGCATCGAAAGCCGCGCCGAAAGCGGCACTGAAATCCGCGCCCAAGCCTGCGCCGAACCCGGCGCGGAAGACGGCATCCACGGTGGCGGCGAAATCCGCGCCGAAATCCACGGCCGAACCGCTCTCCGTGCCGAAAGCCGCGCGCGTATCGAAACCTGCGCCGAAACCGGCATCGAAACCGCCGGCGAAGCGCAAGCAGACGTAATACCGGCCGCGCGAAGCGACAGCCGCGCGATGTTCGCTTTCCTTTCTTCAGGCGTACCCATCACCGGGCGACCGGTGCGTCGTACGGCCGCAGGCCCGCACGACCGGACGTACGAACGCGTCAAGCTTGACGCGCCGCACATCCTGCATGCTTCACAACGGCAGTCCCGGCGTTTATGATCGGCGCGGGTTGCGCCGCCGGGCGCGGCCCGCGCCGGCCTTGCCGCCGGCTCCGCGAACGGCGCATCGTACGTCGCGCGGAACGTATCCCCACTCATCATTCCAGACGGAGACAGTCGATGCTCGTCCTGATTCTCGGTTTAGCGATCTTCCTCGGTGTGCACTCGATCCGGATCGTCGCCGGCGGCTGGCGCTCCACGACGATCGAGCGGATCGGCGAGAAGGGCTGGAAGGGCGGTTATTCGATCGCGTCGGTCGTCGGCTTCGTGCTGATCGTCTGGGGGTACGGGATCGCCCGCTCGGGCGCGACGCTGCTGTGGGTGTCGCCGGTCGGCGTGCGCCACCTGACGGGCATGCTGACCGCGGTCGCGTTCGTGCTGATCGCCGCGTCTTACGTGCCGCGCAACCGGATCAAGACGCTCGTCGGACACCCGATGCTGGCTGGCGTGATGGTCTGGGCCGTGGCGCACCTGCTCGTGAACGGCACCGTGCATGCGGTCGTGCTGTTCGGTGCGTTCTTCGTGTGGTCGATCGTCGATTTCGTCGTGTCGCGTGCGCGCGATCGCCGCGATGGCGTCCGCTACCCGGCCGGCGCGCTGTCGGGCGACATCGTCGCCGTGCTGGGCGGGATCGTCGTCTGGGCCGTGTTTGCGCGGTTCCTGCACGGCCCGCTGATCGGCGTGCGGCCGTTCGGCTGAACGCGCACGCCGGCTGCCGGTCAACGCATCCTCGCCAGGAACGCGTTCATCACCGACATGAACGATTCGAACAGCACGGTCTTCATCGCGACGGCCGTACCCGTGAAGCCCGCGATGTTGAACAGCGACACTTGCGGCGATTTCCGGTTGGCCTTGTCGGTCCACGGCATGCACAGGATCAGGATCGACACCGAGCCGACGTAGCACACCATCACGCGCACGATCACGCCGCCAAGCGCGATCATCGTGATATGCCGTTGCTTGAGGCTTTGCCTCAAAGCGTTGTGCTGCCTCTCCTGCCTCTCGTTATCGTTGGGCGGGAAGCGCGTGCGTCAGATCGGCTTGACGAACAATCCGATGGTCAGCACGACGCCGATGCAGACGATCCCGATCCGCAGGATGCGTTCGTTCACGCGATGCAGCGCCCACGTGCCGAGCAGCCCGCCGACGATCGCGCCGCCGCCGAGCGCGAGTGCCGATCCCCAGTGCAGGTGCGGCGACGTCACGAACAGCACGACGGCCGATGCGTTCATCACGCCCGCGAGTGCGTTCTTCGTCGACATCGCGTGACGCGGCGACAGACCGGCCATCGTCAACACGGCCATCATCAGGAAGCCGAGTCCGCCGCCGAAGTAGCCGCCATAGATCGCGATCATGAATTGCGAGATCGCGGCAGGGACGGTGCCGAGGTGCGCCGCGCCTTCGCGCGGCTTGCGGAAGAAGCTGCCCCACGCGAACACGATGGTCGCGAACAGCACGAGCCACGGCACGAGGCGCGAGAAGATCGACGAAGGCGTCTTCAGCAACAGCAGCCCGCCGAGTGCGCCGCCGATCACGCTGATCGCGAACAGCGCGCGAAACGACAGCTTGCCCGCGCCGCGCACCATTTTTCGGCTGGCCCAGCCGGTCGTGACCTGCGCGGGAAACAGCGCGACCGTCGACGTGATGTTCGCCGCGAGCGGCGACATGCCCGACACGATCAGCGCGGGCAGCGTGACGAACGAGCCGCCGCCGGCGAGGGTGTTCTGCAGGCCGGCCCAGAGGCCGGCGAGGATGACGAGAGCGAGCATCGGAGCGCAACGAGGGAGGTGGCAGGCCTGCTTGCCGGATACGGGCAGGCGCGGTGGACGCCCGATGGTAATGCAGGATCGCGTTCTTCGGTGCTTCGCCGCCTTGTGGCGCGAGCGCGGTCCGGGTGCGCAGGCGCAGCCGTGCGCGTGGCGTTCGAGCCGGGAACACGCCCGATTTAACGCTTCATTACGATAGGCTTAACGGAATGGTGCTAAATTCCCGTGGATATCTCGAAAATCAGAAGGGCGGACAGATGCTGAAGAAACTGGGTGTGATGGCAGTGGTGGCCGGCGTGACGGCGATGGTGTCGTTGCCTGCCGTGGCAGGCGATACGAATAACGCACTGGGCGGTGCGCTGGGCGGCGTCGCGGGCGCGGCGGTCGGCAATGCGATCGGCGGCAGCACGGGCACGGGTTCCGCGCTGCCTTCGCGGTCGATCTGCGCGGCCAGCTCGGCGGCCAGCGTGAAATCGAGGTGCAGGTACAGCGCGAGCAGCGGGCGCTCGGGCGTGGCGTCGGTTTCCATGCTGAACGG
>NZ_JAAGPK010000206.1:0-12069 GCF_017104685.1 Burkholderia sp. Tr-20355
TGACGAGGCGCGCGCGATCGTCGCCGGGTTCGGCGAACGGCTCACGCCGCGCATCGATCATCCGGCGCACAGCCTGTCGTACGCGAACCGGCGGCGCGTCGAGATCGGCCGCGCGCTCGCGCTGCATCCGCGCCTGCTGCTGCTCGACGAACCGACGGCCGGCATGAACGAGACGGAGACGGCCGAGATGCTGCAGCTGATCCAGTCGCTGAAGGCGCGCGGGCTGACGATCCTGCTGATCGAGCACAAGCTCGAACTCGTGATGCGCGTGTCCGACCGCGTGATGGTGCTCGACAACGGCGTGAAGATCGCCGAGGGCGCGCCGCGCGACGTGCGGCACGATCCGCGCGTGATCGAAGCCTATCTCGGCCGCCGCCATGCGGGCGGCGCACCGGCCGATCGCACCGCCCAGGCGGCCGCATGACCCTGCCTTCTTCCGGACCCGATACGACGATGACCGACGCGTTGCTGAAACTCGAACACCTCGACACGTTCTACGGGCCGGTGCAGGTGCATTTCGACGTGAACTTCGAAGTCGGCCGCGGGCAGATCGTCAGCCTGCTCGGCGGCAACGCGAGCGGCAAGTCGACGACGATGAAACTGATCCTCGGCCTGATGCGGCCGCGGCGCGGCGTCGTGCGTTTCGACGGCGGCGACGTGACGGCGCTCGCGACGCCGCAGCGCGTGCGGCGCGGGATCGCGGCCGTGCCCGAGGCACGGCGGCTGTTCGGCGACATGAGCGTGCGCGAGAACCTGCTGATGGGCGCGTACACACGCGGCGATCGCGCGGCCGTGACCGACGACTACGAACGCGTGCTCGACCTGTTTCCGCGCGTGCGCGAACGCTTGACGCAGCGCGCCGGCACGCTGTCCGGCGGCGAGCAGCAGATGCTCGCGATGGCGCGTGCGCTGATGGCGCGGCCGAAGCTGATCTGCATGGACGAGCCGACGATGGGGCTGTCGCCGCTCTACGTCGACAAGGTGCTCGAACTGATCGACGCGATCAACCGGCAGGGCGTGACGGTGTTCATGGTCGAGCAGAACGCGAGCCTCGCGCTGGAGATCGCGCATTACGGGTACGTGCTGCAGACGGGGCGCGTCGTGCTCGAAGGACCGGCGAAGGCGCTGCTCGACGACGAGCGCGTGCGCGATGCGTATCTGGGCGGCGACGCGGTGGCGGCGTAGCGGGCCTGGCGTCAGCCTATCGCACTGCGGGTGCCGGATTCGCCGCTTCGGTTTTTCCCTGAAGCCTGCGCGCGGGTTCCGTCCGGTGCAGGTGAACGGCGTAGGTGTCCCACGGCAGTTCGATGGCTCGCCCCGAGCGTGCCGCCGCCTGGCTCATCAGGCGTCCGGCTTCGCCGCGATGATAGCCGCCGTGCGTGACGACATGGGTCAGCATCTCTTCGCGAGTCATGTATCCGCTGTCGCCGTCGGTGAACGTGAACGGAATCGATTCGGACAGCATTCCGGGCGTGGCGGCGTCGGCATAGTCGAGATACCAGCGATCGAGCGACGCGAAGGCCGCACGCAGTGCGTCGGGCTCCGGCGTGTCGGGTGTGTTGTCGGACACGAAGCCATGGCGCTCGCCGGTCAGATGCGCGGCGAAGATCCGGTTGACGACGAGGCAATGGTTCATCAGCCGCAGCGCGAGATGGCGCGCTTCGGCGTGTTGCCCCGCATCGAGCCCGGCGATGGCCGCCAGCATGTCGTCATTCGCCCATGCCTGGTAGCGCAGCATGCGGGACAGGAGTGCGTTCGCGCTCATGGTCGTTTCCTCGTGGGTTTCACCTAATATGTGAGCTTCGGCACCATTATTTTCGGTCGGAGTCCGCATGTCCACTCGCGTTTCCAATACCGCCGCCGCGATGCGGAAAGCCCCGCGCCAGGCGCGTTCGCGTGCGACCGTGGACGTGATCGTCACGGCCGGGGCTCGCGTTCTCGATACGCACGGGTGGGCCGGATTCACGACCAACGAAGTCGCGGAGGTTGCCGGCGTCAGTATCGGTTCCGTGTACCAGTACTTCCCGAACAAGCTCGCCTTGGTCGATGCGATCCGGCGCCGGCATTTCGACGACGTGCTGGCCGTGCTGCAACGCACGCATGACCGTCGGGCAAGCGCCGGGCGTCTCGTCGAAGGCTTGATCGGCGACCTGATCGCCGCGCACCGCGATCACCCGTCGCTGCACCGGGCGCTGCTCGATCTGCCCGATCCGGGGGGCGCGAAGGACGCGTACGACGCGTTCCAGAAGGCATACTTGCGCCGCTATGCGCTGATCGTTGCCGCCTGTCGCGGGCGTGGGCCCGTCAAGGCCGATGCCATGACGGCGCAGGTGCTGTCTTCCGCGCTCGAAGGCATCGTGCACAATGCGGCCCGGCGCGGGCTGCTGGACGATCCGAAACTGAAGCGCGAACTCGTCAGGCTGGCGCGCGGCTACCTGGAGGATCCGCGCGATCGCGCGGCAAAGGCGCATACGTGAGCCGCGGCGAAAATCATGACGGACACCGAAACTCAGGTAGATTGATGCTTTCCTGATCTCGAACGCCACGGGGGCTACCGCGCCATGTTGACTTATTCGATTCAGAAGGTCGGCTACGATTACAAGCAACTGGATCCGCAGGGCGCGACGGATTACGCGTCGTTCACGCATGCCTTCGACGCGTTCCCGTGGGCGGCGCAGCATGCCGAGTGGGACGAGACGCAGGAAGGCCCGTTGCCGGCGCTCGTGCTGCAGCATGCCGGCGATCAGAGGGCGTTGTGGGTGACCGCGTTGAGCGACGCGCGTTCAGGCGGTTTCCAGCTGAATGTCGTCTCCATGCGGATGAAGAAAGGGCTCTTCGGGATCGGGAAGGGGACGCTGGAGCAGCACGTCGACACGATCGACGTCGATACGCGTGCGGATGTCGATACGCTGTGCCGGTTGTTCTGCGATCGCCAGTACGACGAGCTGGATCGACGGGTAGCGCGGCATGCGGAGCGCAACCGGTTCGACGACGACAACGACGACTGAGCGTCTGCCGCGCGCGGGACGGCACTGATCCGACGGCTTATGCTTCTTCCGCGCCGGTTCCGGCTGCCCGCGGAAACGTCAGCACCACCGCGAACCCGCCCGCATCGGGAAACGCGAACCCCACGCGCCCGCCGTGCGCCTTCATCACTTCCTGCACGATCGCGAGCCCGAGCCCTGACCCCGTGCGCCGCTCGCTGCCGTCCGGCGCGATCCGCACGAACGGTTGCAGCGCCGCATCCCAGTGCTCGCGCGGTATCCCGCGGCCGTTATCGGTCACGGTCAGCGTGACCGCGCCGTCAACGTTGCCCATCGTCGCGACCGATACGACGATGTCGTCCGCGTGACCGTGCAGCAGCGCATTGTGCAGCACGTTCGACAGCGCTTCCTGCAGGCTGATCGCGTCGCCGTCGATCCGCGCCAGCGGCGCGTCGCTCGCGAACGCAACGGCGACATCGCGTTCGCCCGCGAGCGGAATCGTGCGGCCGAGCACTTCCTTCGCGAGCGCGACGAGGTCGACGGGTTGCAGCGGCACGGCTTCGGTGCGATGAATCACCATCGCATGATTGAGCAACTGGCCGGTGAGCCGGCCGACGTCCGAGGAGGTCGCGCGCAGCGCATCGAGCCGCGCCGCGCGGCGCGCGGGATCGGATTCGCCGTCGAGCAGCTCGATCTGCGCGTCGAGCCGCGCCAGCGGCGTGCGCATTTGATGCGCGGCGTCGGCGATGAAGCGCTGCATCGCGTTGATCCGTTCGGCGAGACGGTGCATCAACCCGTTGATCGAGCCGATGATCGCGTCGATCTCGCTCGGCGTGTCGACGGCCACCGGCCGCAGGTCGGCCGGGTCGCGCGCGGCGATGATCGTGCCGATCTGCGCGAGCGGGCGCAGGCCGCGCCGGATCGCGAGGCCGCTCGCGCCGATCGCGAGCACGCTCATCAGCAGGATCAGCGTCCATACCTTGATGCTCATGTCGTTCGTCAGCTGCTGGCGCGCGTTGGTTGTCTGCGCAACGGTCACGAGCGCCCAGCCCGGCGTGTTTTCCTCGGGCATGTAGCGCGCGATCGTCGCGGTGCGGATGCGGTGCCCCTGGTAGACGGCATTCGCGAACGCGGGGCCCTGTTTCGCGGCCGCGAGCGTCGCGGGGCTCGCGAGATCGTTATAGCCGGCCACGACGACGCCGCGCGAATCGACGACCTTGTAGTAGACGAGGTCGTAGCGCGACAGCGTCGACAGCGCGCCCACCGGCGGATTCAGCGCGAGCACGCCGCCCTGCACGTAGAGGTTTTCCGCGACCTGGATCGATGCGCCCGCCAGCAACTGGTCGTATGCCCGCTCGGCCGCGACGCCCGCGTAATAGCGCGCGATCGCCGCGAGCGCGAGCGCGCCGGTCGCGACGACGAGCGCGATGAACAGCAGCGTGCGCCCGAACAGCGTCTTCGGGAACCAGTCAGTGCGCCGCAATCTGATACCCCATCCCGCGCGCGGTGCGGATCTCGACCGAGCTGCCCTGCAGCTTCTTGCGCACACGCGTCACGTACTGCTCGACCGCGTTCGTGGTCGGCTCGTTGCCGAAGCTGAACAGCTGGTTCAGCAGTTCGTCCTTCGAGAAGATGCGCTGCGGGCGGCTCGCGAGGATTTCGAGCAGCGCGAACTCCTGCCGCGACAGCGACAGCGGCTGGCCGTCGAGTTCGGCGAGGCGGCTGCTGCGGTCGATCACGAGGCCGCCGAGCGTCAGCACGTCGTTCGCGTGGCCGCTGTTGCGGCGCAGGAGCGCCTGCACGCGTGCGTCGAGCTCGCGGTAGTCGAACGGCTTCACGAGGTAGTCGTCGGCGCCGAGGCCGAGGCCGCTCACGCGGTCGTCGATCGCCGAGCGCGCGGTGACGAGCAGCACGGGCGTCGTGCTGCCCGACGCGCGCAGGTGGCGCAATACCGTGAAGCCGTCCATGCCGGGCAGGTTCGCGTCGAGCACGACGAGGTCGAAACGCTCGACGCGCAACAGCCCGTGCGCGGTCGCGCCGTCGGTTTCGAGATCGACCGCGTGGCCGAGCCGCGCCAGGCGGTTGCGGATCGCCGCGCCGATTTCGGCATCGTCCTCCACGACGAGAATGCGCATGGTGCCGTTTTGCAGGTAAGTGGATAGGGTTTTCCCGGGGCCGGGATGTCAGCATTTTCTCAGACTCGGTCGATAACCTGTGTCGAGCCGGAAGCAGCAGGCAAGGACGGCATTAATACCAGAAATATTCAAGGAGACGGCAACATGCAGCATGTCACGGGCGCGACGAACGCGCGACGCGGCGCGACGGCGGCCTTCGCGCGGCCGTGTGCCGCCCGTCGCGGGGCGGCGTGCGCATGACGATGTCGCCACGCCGCCGCGCATTGATCGCCGCCGGACTCGGCGTGCTCGCCGCACCGTCGCTCGTGCGGGCGAAACCGCGCACGGTGCGGATCTCCAAGGGCTATGGCGTGCTGTACCTGCCGCTGCTCGTGATGGAGAAGCAGCGGCTGTTCGAGCGGCACGCGGCACGCCATGGCGTGCGCGACGTCGCGGTCGACTGGGTGCTGCTCGACGGCGGCAATTCCGTCAACGACGCGATGATGGCCGGCACGCTCGATTTCGCGGGCGCCGGTGCGCCGGGTTTCATCGAACTGTGGGCGCGGGCGCGCGGCATTCCGAACGTCGAGGTGATCGGCATCAGCGGGCTGTCGACCACGTCGCTGTCGCTGAACGCGAACCGCCCGGGCCTGGCGTCGCTGCGCGACTTCACGCCGTCCGACCGGATCGCGGTGCCGGGCATCCGCACGTCGCTGTCGGCTGTCGTGCTGCAGATGGTCGCGAGCCGGCAACTCGGCCCGCGGCATTTCGCGCAGCTCGATTCGATCACCGTGAACCTGCCGCATCCGCAGGCGATGCAGGCGCTGATCCGCCGCGAGAACGGCGTCACCGCGCACTTCACGTCGCCGCCGTTCTCGACGCTCGAGTTGCGGCAGCCGGGTATTCATCGCGTCGTGAGTTCGGTCGACGTGCTCGGCCCGCTGACGCTCGACGTCGTGTTCGCGCCGAAGCGGCTCGTCGATGCGGAACCCGCGCTCTCCGTCGCGTTTCTCGGCGCGCTCGACGAAGCGAACCGCCTGATCGCGCAGGACCCGCGCGCGGCGGCCGCGCTGTATGCGGCGTCGTCGGGTGTCGGCGTGTCGCACGACGACGTGATGCGCATGCTGGCCGCGCCCGACACGCGCTTCTCGGTGCTGCCGAACCAGCTGATGGACTACGTCGAATTCCTGTACCTGGCCGGCACGATCAAGGCGAAGCCGCGCGCGTGGCACGAGATGTTCGCGCCGATGCTCGACGATTACCGGTCGGGCTGATCGCCCCCCGTTCAACGAGACATCCGGTGCCCGCGCGACGCCTGCGCGCGGGCATCGGTTCAACCGATACGCAACCGATTCACGCAAGGAGCATGAAGTGACCGCTACCGACACCCTGGACCCCGCGTCCGCCGAAGAACAGCGCATCATGTCGAAGGTGGCGCGGCGCCTGCTGCCCATCCTCGTCGTGATGTTCCTGATCGCGTTCATCGACCGGCAGAACGTCGGTTTCGCGAAACTGCAGATGGTGCACAGCCTCGGGATGACGGAGGCCGCGTTCGGGCTCGCGTCGTCGCTGTTCTTCATCGGCTACCTGCTGTTCGAGGTGCCGAGCACGCTCGCGCTGCATCGCTACGGCGCGCGCGTGTGGCTCGCGCGGATCATGCTGACGTGGGGCCTCATCACGGTGCTGATGGGCTTCACGACGTCGATGCCCGCGTTCTGCTCGCTGCGCTTCCTGCTCGGCATCGCCGAGGCCGGCTTCTACCCGGGCGTGATCTATTACCTGACGCTGTGGTTCCCGCAGAGCTACCGCGCGAAGGTGCTCGGCATCTTCACGCTCGGCAGCGCGCTCGCGAACATGCTCGGCTCGCTGGTCGGCGGCGTGCTGCTGAGCCTGAACGGCGTGTGGGGCCTCGCGGGCTGGCAATGGGTGTTCGTGGCGACGGGCATTCCGGCCGTGGTCGTCGCGATCGTCGTGTTCCGCGTGCTGCCGGCGTCGTTCCGCGAAGCGCCGTTCCTCGACGAGCGCGAGAAGCAGATCGTCGCGGCCGCGCTGGAGCGCGAGAAGCCGGCGCAGGCCGAGCACGGCCAGCCGTGGAAGGCGCTGCTCGATCCGCGCGTGATGCTGTTCGCGGCTACCTACATGCTGATGTCGACGTCGCTGTACGGCGTCACGTACTGGCTGCCGACGCTCGTGAAATCGTTCGGCGTGTCGAGCAGCACGAACGGCTTCCTGAGCATGCTGCCGTGGGCGCTCGCGGTGCTGCTGCTGCTGTGGCTGCCGGCGAAGCTGCGTCGCGCGAAGAGCATCCTGCGCACGATCGCGATCGTCGCGGCGCTCGGCGCGCTCGGCTTCCTGCTGAGCCTCGTGCTGCCGTCGACGCCGCTGCGCTTCGTGGCGCTCGTGCTGGGCGGCGCGTGCATCCCGCTGCTGTATCCGTGCTTCTGGTCGATGCCGCCGCGTTATTTCACCGGCGCGCGGGCGGCGGCGAGCGTCGCGGCGATCAACTCGATCGGCAACCTCGGCGGTTTCTTCAGCCAGAACCTGATGCCGTTCGCGGGCAAGGTGACGGGCACCGCGTTCGGGCCGATGATCGTGCCGATCGTGTGCCTCGCGCTGCTCGGCATCGGCGCGCTGGTCGCATGGACGCGATCGGAGCGGGGGATGGTGGCGGCGCGGGTGTGACCGGCGGGCGGATTGCGGTTCCAGATACGTTTCGAACCCTGCTCGAACGTGATGTGGATGCGGCGGCGCGCGCCGCGGACGCGATCGGGCAAGGTGTTGCCGTGCTGCGCCTGTTTCCGTTCACATGCCGCAAGATCGAGAATGGAAATCCGTTTTTGCGCGAGCTGATCGTGTCCTTCGGCGCGTCGGGTCATGTCCTGCTGTTCGAGATTGAAGTGGCCGAACAAGTTACGATTCTCGCGGTGCGACATCAACGGGAAGAGGATTACCACTGACGCGTGATCGATGCGGCGGCCGGCATCGCCGCCTCGGTCAGCGATCGGGCCGAGAACCCCCATTCCCGCCATGCGCGACCGCGACGGGCGCGTGCGTCAGCGGAATCTCGACGTCGACCGTCGTGCCTTCGCCGAGCGTCGTCGCGATCCGCAGCGTGCCGCCGACCAGATACGCGCGCTCGCGCAATCCCACCAGCCCGAACGAACCCGACTTGCGCGGCACGCCGGGATCGAATCCCGCGCCGTCGTCGCGAATCGTCAGCGCGAGCGTATCGCCGCCGTGCACGAGTTCGACGTCCGCATGCGACGCGGCCGCATGCCGCGCGACGTTCGCGAGCGCTTCCTGCGCGATGCGGAACACGGCCGTCGCGTACGGCTCGTCGAGTTGCAGCTCGGGCGGCTCGACGCGCAGCGAGCACGCAATCCCGTGACGGTGCCGGAAATCTTCCACGAGCCATTGCATCGCCGCGGCGAAACCGAGGTCATCCAGCATCAGCGGGCGCAGGTCCGACGCGATGCGCCGCGTCGCGGCCACCGCGCCGCGCGCGAGCGCATGCATCGCCGCGATCTTGCGCGCGAGCAACGCGTCGTCCTGCGGCACGCGGTCGATCAGCCATTCGAGATCGTTCTTCAGCGTCGCGAGCGTCTGCGCGAGTTCGTCGTGCAGCTCGCGCGCGATGCGGCGCTGCTCGGCTTCGCGCGCGCTGGCGCTGATCGCGGCGATCTCGCGCAGTTCCTCGCGTGACGTCTGCAGCGCCCGCTCCGCGCGCACGCGCTCCTCGACTTCGCGCCGCAGGTCGCGGTTCGACGCGCTCAGTTGCGCGGTGCGCGCGGCGACGCGCTGTTCGAGCCGTTCGTTCGCGTCGTTCAACTGCGCGCTCTTCTGCACGACGAGCAGATGCTGGTAGCGCGCGCCGGCCAGCGCGCGCACGGTCTGCGCATGCAGCCGGCCGTTCTCGAACAGCATCGCGAACAGCACGACGCCGGACGCGACGAGGCCGTACGCGCGCCCCGCGTAGAAGCCGAGATCGTAGCGCCCGTGATTGAGCATCGACGACAGCGCGATATCGAACAGCCACGCGACGAGTACCGTCATCACCCACAGGTCGAGCACGGAGTGGCGGCGCCGCTGCTGCCACATCAGCATCAGCGCGACCAGGTTCAGCCCCCAGACGATCGTGATCGCGTTCGTCATCGTCGCGGCCATCCGGTTGCCGTTCATGATGCGCGGCAGCAGGTCGTGGCCGGCGGTCGCGAGCAGCGCGAGCGCGACCGTCGCGGCGGCCGCCGACGCGAGGCAGAACCCCACCGGAATCGCCGCCCGGCGCTGCGGGCTCGCGATCGGGCGGGCGCGCGGCGTCGCGCGCAGCAGCGCATACGCGGAAACGGCCAGCGGAAACCCGCCGTGCCAGAACAGGTACAGCCACGCGGTGGTCTGGTCGCCGCCGCCGAGCAGGCCGTGCGGTGCGAACAGCCCGGGGAAGCTCAGCATGTGCGTGCCGGCCATGAAGCCCGTGAACAGGTAGCCGCCCGCGAGCACGAGCAGCGGTTTCTGGCGCAGGATCGCGTACTGGCCGAGCAGCAGGCCGGCCGTCACCATGTCGTTGACGACGATCGCCGACTGGTACACGGGAATGAACGCCGAGCCCGGCGCGAGCGGCATGCCCGCGAACGGCGCGAGCGCGGCGAAGATCACGGCCGACACGAGCACGGTCGCGAGCGCGAAGCGCCGTTCGCGCCGGCCCGGCGGCAGCGACGACATGAACAGGCGCGACGTGTCCGGATCGTCGTCTTCCGGCGGCGCGGGCGGGAGCCGGGACGCGGCCGTCATGCGTCGTCGGCGCCGGCGCCAGGATCGAGATCGTGGCGTACCGCGTAGCGGACCAGCGCCGCGTCGTGCGGCAACTCCATTTTCTCGAGGATCCGGGTCTTGTACGTGCTGACCGTCTTCGTGCTCAGCCCGAGCTCGGACGCGATCTGCGTGACGGTCTGGCCGGCGACGATGCGGCGCATCACGTCGAGCTCGCGGGCGGACAGCCGCTCGTGCGGCAACGTCCGGGCCGGCGCGCGCAGCGTGCGCGCGAGGCTTTCGGCCGCGGACGGGCTCACGTAGACGCCGCCGGCCGCGACCTTGCCGACGGCCTCGACGAGTTCGGCGGTCGCGCTGTCCTTCGTCAGGTAGCCGGTGGCGCCGGCCTTGAACGCGCGCGCGGCGTACTGCGCCTCGGCATGCATCGTCAGCACGAGCGTGCGCAGCGACGGCGCGTGACTCTTGACCATCCGGATTAGCTCGATGCCGGTCGGCGCGGGCATCGACAGGTCGAGCAGCAGCACGTCGGCGGCCGCGTGTTCGGCCAGCGCGAGCGTGGCCGAGCCGTCGCTTGCCTCGCCGACGATCTCGAAACCGCCGGCCATTTCCAGGATGTAACGCAGTCCGTCCCGCATGACTGCGTGATCGTCAGCCAGAATTACCCTGATCATCTAGCGGCCCTCTTCGGGATGACGCCGCGAACTGCATGTCTGGTTATCGACGCGGCCGTTCTTCTGACCAATATATTCCGCCGAATTCGAAAACGGTACTCATTCGGGAAATTTTCGAGATGGCTGATCGACGAATGTGTACTGAAGCGAAATAATCGACCGGAAAGGGCACGACGTGTCGTGCGCGGCGGTCAGGGTATTCCCGGGTGACTGCCGTACCCGGGCCGGACCGGCGACGCGCTGCCCGGACCGCGCGTCGAGCCGCCGCGATTCGGGACTAAACTGGTGCCCGATGCCAATCCACCTACAGGGGAGCCCCGCGATGATCGATCTTGCCGATATCCTGCCGTCCGCATTGCCCGCCGCGGTCGCATGGGCCGAAGCGGAAGCGGCGCGCGGGATCGCGCAGGGGGCGCCGCTGACGCCGGCGCAGGCGGACGACGCACGCGCGGTGGGCGTTGCCCGGCCGGAACGGATCCGCGTGGTGACCGTCGATCGCATGCCGTTCCCCGAGACGCCGTCGCTGGCCGCGATCGCCCGCGACACGGGGCTGCTGTCGCCGGGGACGATCGGCCTGACGCTCGGCCATGCGGTGTACGTGCTGCGCGGGCAGGACACGCGCCGCCTGCTGACCCACGAATTCCGTCACGTGCATCAGTACGAGGCCGCCGGTTCGATCGGCGCATTTCTTGCGCGCTATCTGCAGGAAATCGCGACGGTCGGCTATCACGACGCGCCGCTCGAGGTCGATGCGCGGCAGCACGAGTTCGATTGACCGTTCACGCCGGCGCGAGCGCGCGCACCTCGCCATGACCGTTCACCCTGCCATCGCCGATCCGGTGTTCGACCGCCGGGCCGTTTCGCCGCGGGGCGTGCGATGAGCGACACGATCCACGCGTGGATCGGCGCGATCGGCGCGCATCCGCTGCTCGTGCTGGCAATCGTGTTCGTGGCGGCGTGCGCCGAGGCGATCGCGCTGATCGGCACGATCGTGCCGGCCGGCGCCGTGATGTTCGCGGCCGGTGCGCTGATCGGCGCGGGCGCGCTCGACGGCTGGACGACGATCGGCATCGCGGCCGCCGGCGCGGTGGTCGGCGACGGGATCAGCTACGAGCTCGGGCGGCACTACCGCGGGATGATCCGCAACGTGTGGGCGCGCCTCGGCTACGCGAACGCCTATGCGCGCGGCGAGGAGTTCGTCCTGCGTCACGGGATGAAGAGCATCGTGCTCGCGCGCTTCCTCGCGCCGGTGCGTGCGGTCGTGCCGGTCGTCGTCGGCTGCGCGACGCTGCCGCGGCGGTCGTTTTATCCGGTCAACGTCGTCTCGGCGCTCGTGTGGGCGCCCGTACACGTCGCACCGGGCATCGTGTTCGGCGCGTCGGCCGCGCTGGCCGCGGCGATCAGCGTGCGGGTCGCCGCGATCCTGCTGGTCGTCGCCGCGCTGGTCGTGCTCGTCTGGGTCGGCGTGCGCGTCGCGCTGCGGCGCGGCTGGCCGTTGCTGCACCGCGCGCTCGTCGCAGCCGTGCACGCTTG